>JBAYHX010000366.1:0-3640 GCA_041665965.1 Candidatus Latescibacterota bacterium | reverse complement strand
TATTTTATGAATTACCCGGGTTGAGCGAGTAAAACGATAGCAACCAAATACCTAAAATTTATTTACCGTCAAAGGAGAATCCATGAAACGCCGTGACATGTTCCGTCTAATTCCCCTCACGCTTCCCGCTCTCTGCGCCGTTCCCGGCGCATTGCATGCGCAGGAACGTTCCTTTCCGAAACAAGGTAAGGATGAGCCGCTGGCTTTGATGTATACCCGGAGAGTCCGGGAAATGCTCATGCAGGTGCGCGAGACCCAGTCCGACAAGATTCTCGAGGCCGCGTATGCCATCGCGAGAACGGTGGAAAAAGGGAATCGGTGCTGGTGCTGCTGGGATCTCGGCCACACCAACAACTCGGATATTTTCCCCGAACGGAACGGCGAACCGGAGCTGGTCACCGCCGGATACGACGAAAAACAGGTCAAGAACGGCGACCTGGTTCTGGCCAATTTCCCCTGGCCGGCCGGATACATGGATGATCTCGCAAAAAAAGACCTTTTCGTCGTCGGCGGCCCCTGCCCCTGGGGCGGAGACATCCCCAACGCGGCAGAATACATTACTCCCGAAATCCAGCGATTGAAAATCCGTCCGTTTGCCGATATCTGGATAGAAACAAATGTGGATTTCATGGGTGCACAGGTAAAGATTCCAGGATCACCCGCCAATCTCGGGCCTGAATCCGGTCCTCTCAACGCAACGATTTTCTGGATGATGATGGCGGACGCCTGCCGGATTCTCTCCCGTGACGGCAAACCGGTAAAAGTCAAGGGAGATGAGCCGAAACTCACCGACAAGGCTGTACGGGTAAGCCTGAACGAACCGCTCATGGATAATTTTTTCGATACGATCATGATGCAGCTTGAAATGATCCAGATGGAGATGGGAAATATACGAAAGATGGCCGGAATGGCGGTCGATACTCTTCTTTCCGGCGGCAATGTCTATTTCTACAGCCGTTATCCCGAATCCCTCGCCAACGAAGCAAGCGGCCGCAGGGGAGGTTTCGCTTTCGCCCGCGGACTTTCCGACGGCAATATTCAGGGAACTTCGAAAGACTGTGTCATCATGGGAACCTATAAACCCGACGATGAAGCCGATCTCAGAAATCTCGACAAAATGAAATCCCTCGGCATGAAAATAGCCTCTATCGGACCTGTAACCCGTGATTCCGTGATACCCGGCGGGAAAATAATCGCCGGCGAGACCTCGGTTCATGTCGGCAGAATGACCGATACCTACGGACTTTTTGCCGTCCCCGGTTTCGAGAAGAAAGTATGTCCCACATCAGGGATTATTGCAACCTCGATTCTCTGGACAATGAGCGCCGAGATAGTGCAGCAGGTCATTGACCGCACCGGCGGGAATATTCCCGGAATCAATTTCAACGGAGCGCTGAAATGGGGAGGTTCTTACGACACTCAGATGAGCGCATTCAGCCAGTCGAGAGGATATTGAAAAGAAATGAATGAAGGATGAAAATGATTTTTTAAAAAGTCCAGCGGATAATGGTTCGATCATTTACGGATTTTTTAAAAGAGTTTTTATCAATGAAACAAGCCGGCGGGGGGATCGGAAGAAAGTCCCCCCGCTTTTTTTTAAAGAGCTTGGCTGCCCCATTTGATTATCCAATTGTCAATAACACCGGGAAGTTGAGAACCGCGAGGTTTGTTGCCGGTTTAAGCATTTTCTAACAAGAGAACATGTTTCAGTCGAACATTGAGTTGCGGTTGAAATAATCATAAGCCGACTTGGCGATCTGCGCCATGGCGCTTTCGGCGACATGAATCGACTTTCTGCCGCCTTTCACGAAAACGACGACAATCACATGCCCTGCATTGTTGGGGAGTTCGATTATCCCTGCATCGCTGAGCCCGCCGTTGATTGTCCCGGTCTTATGGTAGACTTTGGTTCCGGGCGGGAGAAGTCCTTTAATCCGTTTATTCCCGTGAGCCTTGCTCATGATATCCAGAAGCAATTCAGAGCTTTGTTTGCTCAGAACTTCACCGCACCAGATTTTTCCCAGAAGCCTTGCCATCCCCTCCGGAGTGGAACTGTCACGGGTATCGTTGATGAAATTTTTACGGGCTTTCATCCTTTCTTGTACTGTAACCTTTTTGGCCATCTGGTTGTACAGTTGAAAGGAAAACGGTACGGATTCATTAAAGCAGTTGATTCCCTGGCATTGGCTGAGAACAAGGTAGATCGGCCGGTCAATCGACATACCCTGGATACCGATCAGATTCATTCTGCGATCTATCGAGGTTGTACCGCCCACAAGACTGATAATAATATCGGTTGCGCTGTTATCGCTGACAGTCAACATCTGCTCGAGAAGATAGAGAATAGAAAGTGATTGTCCCGGTGCAATACGGTTCTTTATATGACCCGACCCGGGATGAAGGTCGCTCGCCTGAATGGTAATCATGCTGTCAAGCTTGACAATCCCACGGTCCACCAGAGTCATCAACTGCACGGCAACCGGAATTTTCACAGCGCTGGCCATCGGAAACGGCTCGTCCTGATTCAAATAAAGCTCACGGCCTGTTTCAAGGTGAATAATCCCCGCCCCAACTGTGCCGTCGGTAACGGAAGCGTCTTGAATAATATCATTATACAGTTGACTTAATCCACTGTCTGAAATGTCGGTTTTAGAGGATACTGTTTTAGAAGATACGGTTTGTAAGGATACAGTTTGTGAGGATATGGTTTTGGATGATTTTGTTTTGGAAGATTTTTTTTTGGAAGATTTTGATCTCTTTTCTGAAAAAGCAGCCTGTGCAGGGAAAATAACTGTTCCCGCAAAAATAGAGAGAACGCCCACAACAAAAATATTTTTTAGGAGTATTATTGGAGAAAAATGTAAACTTCTGAATTTTTTTAACGCTCTATGTTTTTTTTTCGTTCCGTGGTTATTTAAAAACATTAGAGAATCCTCATCTATTCTTTATGATTAAAATTATCAGACTCCGTAAAGAGCATAACTATAAATATGTACAATTCCTGGCGCGAGTATAACACTATTTTACTTAAATTATACTGAAAATTATCAAATAGCAAGTATTTGAAACAATATTTTTGCTTTTTTTTACTTAAAACCCCCATATGTTTGATATTCTTGAATGGAATAGCATCAAAATATGGTATTATGAACTTTAAAAATCAAATCGAATCTGATATGAATTATCTTTTTATCAGACATATTTGATTGTTCTCAGACACATTGGACGACAATCAGTTGAAAATATTTCCAAATAAACTTACCCTTTTCCTTCTTGCCTTTCCTGCCAGATATTCGTATATTTGTTTTTTCCAAACGGGCCCATAGCTCAGTGGTCAGAGCCACCGGCTCATAACCGGTTGGTCCAAGGTTCAAATCCTTGTGGGCCCACCAGAAATGACAGCAATAAACCAATAAGATGTGAATAAAGGGCGATTAGCTCAGCTGGTTAGAGCGCGGCGCTCACATCGCCGAGGCCACTGGTTCGAGTCCAGTATCGCCCACCAGATAGTGAGTCAGGAGGTGTAAATGATTTTTATCTTTAGCCGACGAAGCGATATTTCGATGGAACAGATAAAATCACAACACTCTTTCTCACATGCAGTAATTCATAAGGTGCATCAGACATGATGCACCTTTTT
>JBAYHX010000365.1:0-3671 GCA_041665965.1 Candidatus Latescibacterota bacterium | reverse complement strand
TTCATCCTTCATATTATTTTCTTTATTTCACCATTACATCCCAATATTTCGCGGTACGGGATTTCCCGGCCGGACCTTCCACTTCAAGGACAACCACGTAATAAACTCCCGGTTTTTTAAACATATGGATCGGGTTCTGTTCGTTCGAGGACTCGCCGTCGCCGAATTCCCATTTCCAGGTTGTGATTTTGCCATGCGATTCATCCGTGAAAGCGATCATTTGCCTGTCCATATCTACCACTTTAAAAGACCACCGCGCCTCGATGGGTTTCTGGAACCTTTCCTCGAGCGGCATAAGACGGAAAGCGCAAAGATAGGAAGCGTCATTTACCATTTTGACGTTATGCGCAAGGTTGTAATGTCCGTTCCGATTTCCACCATCGAAATCGAGAATGGACCAGGAAAGCCCGATTATAGCATTCTCCTTAAGATGGGAAACAATCGCCCCTTCCGGGCCGCTGTTTGTAGCATAATCAAACGGCGTAACATAAAATTCCAGTATAAGATGGCCGCTTTCCCCGGGTTCAAAATTATACTTGTACGCGTAATTCGCCCAGGGAAACTCTGCAATCCACGGTTGACATCCCCACACAAGACACCAGCAGTTATTTACCGGAGGGGTGTAAATATGGTAGTTCTGTCCCTGCACTCCGCTGAAAGTAAAATGATTTTCTATGGGATCTTTGATTTGGGGGTTCAGGATGAACGGACCGCCGGAGAGATCGCCGTCCACCGCGATTTCAAAGATATCGTTCATATATCCTTTCGGATTGAACCGCCCAAAATCCCAGAAATCGTCATCCGCCTCATAGAGGAAATAGAGACGGTTCTCTCCTTTGACCCAGCCGACTTTTACTTTCACGTCAAGGTCTTTTCGACTGAAATTGGCGCCGTTACCGTCTTCGGTATCGTTAATCTCATCAGTTCCATAGGTATAATCTTCAGGAACGATTTTCCAGTCATCGGTATTTCCGTCGATACGGGGTATCTGGTCACGCGGGAACTGGAATATTTTGAACTCCTTGTCCGAACGCGAAAGCGAGAAACCGGAAGAAAAAGACACAAGAGATAGCGCCAAAAATGCAAGAAATATATTGTTACTCACAACGTTCTCCTTTTTTTTATGAGAAGTTCCTCGTCTTTTCATGATATCTATAATGATCTTTTTTCTTTGAATCAGGGCAAATTAAATCAAATCCCCAAAAATGAAAATCCGCTTGTTATATACCAGTGCTTGAAGTATTTTTTGAATTATTTCTATTAGAGGGAAATATATATAAATGGAAATATATTTTCATGGTAAATATAATTGAATTCAAACCGTGAAAAAGTCAATTTACATTAATTTTCTATGTACTAATTCCACAAGAAATTATAACATTATGATGAGCTTTTTTAAAAGGTATTAACCTTTCATCTGGTTCGTATATTCTGTACCGTCGGGAAGTAATCTTTCATGATTATAAACTCGGATAACTATTTTTTCTGGTTTCTGACTTCTCATGCAAAAAAAATTGATATTTATCTGATAAATTCACTTTAAGGAGAAGACAGTAATGTCATCAACGGATTCTACAAATAATATCCTGGGACGGCGGGATTTTCTGAAGACAGCATCTCTTGGAACCGCAGCTCTTTCACTTGGCGCTCTTGGAGTTGCCGGCTGCGCTTCTCATCTTCCGCAGACACGCAGAACCGGTAATCTGGGAAAAACGATTGTTGAAACTGGTGAAAGCCGGGTCAGCCTGACAACCGGGAACGACCGCAGGAAGATGATTATCGACTCTCTCGAACCGTTCCGTGAACAAATCCGTCAGTCTATCGAGGGGAAAAAGGTGTTCATAAAAGTAAATTGCGTGTGGCAGGATACACCTCTTATCGCAACCCACCCTGATTCAATTAAGGCGGTTCTGGATTTTCTCAAGCCGATCTATAACCGTCCTGTCTATATCGGCGAATCTTCCGCCTCAGACCGTGGGATGTTACGGCTCTTCGAGGAGTACGATTATACTCCCCTTGCCCGTGATTACAACATAAAATTTCTTGATCTGAGCGAACAAGGCGACACAGCCTGCTGGATTCTTGATAAAAACCTTTACCCGACGCCGGTTCGTATTATCAATACCTTCCTTGATCCCGATTATTACATAATTTCTCTCACCCGCCTGAAAACACATAATGTTGTTGTAACTACTCTTACTCTCAAAAATGTGGTCATGGGCTCTCCCATGAAAAACGTCAGGCTGAAAATTCAGGAAAAATCGAAAATGCACGCCAACGGTGAGGGAAACAACTCTCCAAAAATGCTTAATTTCAACCTTTTTATCATGGCGCACAGAGTACATCCTGATTTTTGCATCCTTGACGGATATGAAGGCGTTCAGGGTAACGGACCAACCGAAGGCTATCCTGTCGATCACCGGGTTGCCCTTGCCGGATCGGATTTTGTTGCAGTCGACCGTATCGGTTCCGAACTCATGGGCGTCCCATGGGAGAATATTGGTTATCTCCAATACTGCGCACTCGCTGGACTGGGACAGGGTAATCGTACAAAAATCAAGGTGCTTGGGGAAAATCCCAGCAACCACATAATTAACTATAAACTTCATAAAAATATCGAATGGCAGTTGAGTTGGAAAGACGATCTGTCCCTTGTGGAGAAAATAAAACCTACCTGGTAGGCTCCTCATTTTTTTCAAAATATTTTATTTATTAATAAAGAATATTGTTTTCGTAAGATGATTCTTTTATACTATCGCATTATTTTTCAGACTTTATATTCACACTTTTTTGATTGATACGACATACATGTCATTTTCCGGTGGATACAGATTCAGTAATTTCGAGGGAGAAGCGGAGGCGGTAGTACGGGATTTTTCCGATGCCGGGCCGTTACAGAGAGAAAACCGGCCGCTCGACGGCCATGTTCGTGCGCCGTGGCATCTGAACCGTGACGGAGCGATCGAACTATTTCACCGGTCGGGCTGTCAGGATTTTTATCCCGTTCGTTTTGAAACCGCAGTCGACTTCGACCGGATACAGAACATCATTGTGAATGCGGTGCACAATTCCCTGCTCGACCGCAATTTCGAACCCGGGATTTTCGATGACGACGAACTTTTTGCCAATGGTCTCAAGACGCTTCGGGTGCTTTTCCCCTCTGCACGGATTACCATTGCCATAAACAAACGCAGCGGGAAATGGTTCGAAACCGAAGTTGTGCACGAGTTTGCCGCTGTCCGTGTTATGTCCGACCGTTACCCCCAGGAATTTCCCGTTCTTCTTCGACGGGATATTCTCAATGTCCCGGTTGGCAAAAACGATGAATCGATTCTTGTTATCCCTTTTCTTGATGTAATCCAGACCGCAGAATCGATGACCAGAGGAAAGACGCTTACCGACCGTATCCTACTCGTGGCCGGCCCCGGAGTATCAAAACCCGGATGGTACCGTATTCCAATCGGCACACACTTTGAAGACATCCGTAAACACCTTCTGAAATCAGAGGAATATGGCCCCTGGCGGATTATCCGCGGCGATGCGCTTACCGGGGCGGTTGTTACCCCGGATGACAATACTGTAAAAATATCCGACCGTGAAATCACCGTAATAAGGGAACATGCATCACGTGATTTCTATCGGTTTCTCAATCCCGGATTTACCTATGACAG
>JBAYHX010000364.1:0-3677 GCA_041665965.1 Candidatus Latescibacterota bacterium | reverse complement strand
CTCTTTCCAACAAGCGCGGATGGCAAATCCGTGTCGTACCGAACAAATATCCCGCATTACATGTCGAGGGTAATCTGGATCGCGAAGCGGTAGGGATGTTTGATAAAATGAACGGTGTCGGAGCTCATGAGATCATTATTGAAACGCCGTGTCATAACGATCCATTTCATAACAGGCCGATTGAACGTGTGGTAGAGCTGCTTGATGTTTACCAGAAACGTCTTGCCGACCTCAGCCGGGACATGCGTCTCCTGTATATAATGATATTTAAAAACATTGGGGCTATTGCAGGAGCATCACTATCCCATGAGCATTCCCAAGTCATTGCCACTCCGATTGTCCCCAAGAGGTTGACTGAGGAAATAGCCGGTTCGCTTCAGTACTTCAATTATAAAATGCGCTGTGTTTACTGTGATATCATCAGTGAGGAGAAAAGGTTCCGGACAAGAATCGTATATGAAAACGCTTCTTTCATATCCATCTGCCCGTTCGCCTCGAGGTTCCCCTTCGAACTGTGGGTTATGCCAAAACGTCACATGTCCGGATACGGGATGATGACCGCCCAGGAAATGGTCGAATTGGCAAAATGCCTTAGTTCCAGCATGAAACGGCTTGCTTCCGCTCTCGGAGAACCCCAGTACAACTGGATGCTGCATACCGAACCGAATCCTCTGGTTCCACGGTATCCCTGGCCGGATATCGGGGAACATTTTCACTGGCATATAGAAATAATCCCCAAACTTACCCGTATCGCCGGATTCGAATGGGGTACCGGATTCTATATCAATCCCACTCCGCCTGAAGACGCGGCCGCTTTTCTGCGGGATATGGACAAGGAATAATAAACAAAAGAAACAACAATCAGACATGATTTACATGATTTACAAGATTATATATTTATTTTTAATTCTATCCTGTTAATCATGTAAATCATGAGCTAATTGCAAAAGTCGTTTTGGAAACGAAAAAATGATAAGTTTTATTACTTCAGCCCCCTAACCCTCAATCCCTTTCCCCCAAAGGGGGCAAGGGAAATTGTTGCTCCACAGTGTGTTCCTGCCCCCTCCGGGGGAAGGATGTCCGGAGGACAGAAAAGGGGCTGCCTTCAAATACAGACTTTTGCAAAAGACTCTCATGTCTAAAGTATTTTTTCTTATCTTGCGACTCTGCGAGAAAGCGTAGCGCATCTTTTTAAAATTGTATTTTAAATCTTCAATTCTTTTTTCAGATACTGGCCGGTATACGAGGATTCAATCTTTGCCACTTCTTCAGGGGTGCCTTTTGCCATCAGTGTTCCCCCCTTTTCACCGCCTTCGGGGCCAAGGTCGATGATATAATCCGCGGATTTTATTACATCCATGTTGTGTTCGATGACCAGCACCGTGTTGCCTTTATCCACAAGCTTTGAAAGCACGCCCAGAAGCATGCTCACATCGGCAAAATGCAGGCCCGTGGTCGGCTCGTCGAGGATATACAGGGTACGGCCGGTGCTTACCCGTGAAAGCTCGCCTGCCAGCTTTATGCGCTGGGCTTCCCCTCCGGAAAGCGTGGTCGCCTGCTGGCCGAGATGGATGTACCCGAGCCCAACATCACGGAGGGTGGCGAGTTTCCGGTAGAGAATGGGGATATTCTCGAAAACTTCGAACGCCTCCTCGCAGGTAAGGTCGAGCACATCGGCGATGGAAAGCCCTTTGAATTTAATATCGAGCGTCTCGCGGTTGTAGCGTTTTCCGTTGCATTCCTCGCAGGGGACATACACATCAGGCAGAAAATGCATCTCGATCTTTATGATTCCGGCGCCTTCGCAGCGTTCACACCTGCCGCCCCTGACATTGAATGAAAACCTTCCCGGTTTGTAGCCCTTGATTTTCGCTTCGGGGAGCTGGCTGAAAAGGTCACGGAGCGGGGTGAAAAGCCCCGTATAGGTCGCCGGGTTGGAGCGCGGAGTTCTCCCGATCGGAGACTGGTCGATATTGATCACCTTGTCAAGATGCTCGATCCCGGTAATTTTTTCGTAGGGGAGAGGGTCGGCGTTCGCGTGCATAAGCTTGCCGGCCAGAGCCGGATAAAGTGTCATATTTACCAGTGATGATTTTCCTGATCCGGAAACTCCGGAAACGCAGATAAAAGCGCCGAGGGGTATATCCACGGAAAGAGATTTAAGGTTGTTCCCCTTCGCCCCGATGATTTTGAGAAAATTTCCGTTCCCCGTGCGCCGGATTTTAGGAATCTCGATTTTTTTCCTGCCGGATAAGAATTGACCGGTCAGCGAAGAGGACGCAGCCACTTCGGCCGGGGTTCCCTGCGCAACTATCTCGCCGCCGTGGACTCCTGCGCCGGGTCCCAGGTCGATGATATGGTCGGCATGGAGCATGGTTTCCTGATCGTGTTCGACAACAAGAACCGTGTTTCCCAGGTCGCGAAGGGCGAGGAGAGTATCGAGCAGACGGTTGTTGTCACGCTGGTGAAGGCCGATGGAAGGTTCGTCGAGAATATAGAGCACGCCGACAAGCTGGCTGCCGATCTGCGTGGCGAGCCTGATCCGCTGGGCTTCACCGCCGGAGAGCGTTCCGGTTACCCTGTCCAGGTTCAGATAATCCAGCCCGACATTATTCATGAACGTGAGGCGCTGACGGATTTCCTTGAGTATCTGACGGGCAATGATCTCCTCGTTTTCCCTGAGCTCGAGCGACTTAAAATGGGCAAGCGCTTCTTCCACCGACATGCGGGTGGTTTCATTGATATTCATGCCCCGGAAAGTGACTGCGAGCGCTTCAGGTTTAAGCCGCGCCCCGTTGCAGCTATGGCATGGCATCGAGCGCATGTACCGCTCGATCCATGTGCGAACCTCCTGGGATTCGGTCTGACGATGACGGCGCTCGAGATTGGGAATTACACCCTCGAACGCTCCACGGTACTGGCCCTGGAATTTTCCGGTGCCGCTCGTATAATTAAATTCGATGGCTGTCTTGCCGGAGCCGTAAAGGGCAACATGGCGGAATTCTTTGGGAAGTTTCTCAAACGGTTTGCTCAGGTCTACACCGTAATGATCTGCGACGCTGAGAATCTGGGCATAATACCAATGCCCTCGCGGAGTCCCCCAGGGACGAATTGCACCCTCGAGGATCGAAAGAGAAGGTTCGGGAACCACTTTTTCAGGGTCGATTTCGAGCCGTGTGCCAAGCCCGGAACATTCAGGGCATGCGCCATAGGGACTGTTGAAACTGAACAGGCGGGGTTCGATTTCCTCCAGGCTTATATTGCATTCATGGCAGGCAAAATGCTCGCTGTAGAGACGATCCTCGGCGCTCTCGGCATTGTTTATGATAACAAGCCCTTCACCCAGACGGAGCGCGGTCTCCACCGAATCGGTCAGCCGGGACTGTATCTTGTCTGCAACCACCAGACGGTCAACCACCACCTCGATCGTGTGCTTCACTTTTTTGTCGAGAATAATATCTTCTTCAAGGCTGCGGATGGAACCGTCCACCCGAACCCGAAGAAAACCATCCGCCTGCGACCTCCGGAAGATTTCCCTGTATTCCCCCTTGCGGCCTCTTACAAGGGGCGACAGAATCTGTATCTTTGTCCCTTCGGGCAGAGAGAGCACATCGTCCACAATCTGCTGCGGAGTCTGCTGGCTGATCTCCTTCCCGCAGTTCGGGCAGTGCGGCACT
>JBAYHX010000363.1:0-3689 GCA_041665965.1 Candidatus Latescibacterota bacterium | reverse complement strand
TCAACAAAATCAGGATAAGAAAGCACTGGATGTATTGAATCAGGGGCTGGCGAAAAACCCGGGGAATCAGCAGATTTTGATTTCCATCGGTAACACCTGTATGCAGCAGAATAATTGGGAATGCGCCATTGATTACTTCGAAAAATGCCGCGCTTCCGGTATAAATAACCCCAAAATTTTAAAAACTTTAAATACACTTTATTTCTATGCCAAACGGGACAAAGAAGCTCAATCCCTCAGCGACTCTCTCATTGCCATGGGAGAAGATGATGCAACATTCTATTTTTCTCTCGGCAAAGCCATGAATTACCTCGATCGTTTCGCCGAGGCATCTGATTACTATCGGAAGGGATTCGAAAAACCGAACGATCAACTTTCCGATGAGGAAAAACTTATAGCCTACGCGGGATATGCACGGGCTTTGATGCGCCTTGACCGTAAAGATGAGGTTCTGCGGATCATTCAGGTAGACGCTGTAAAAAACATCAAAACTTCCGAAAGGGTCAAAATGTTGGAGGGCGGCATCTATATGGAGCTGAAACAATATGAAGATGCCATTGCCATTTTTGAGTTCCTCTCGGAATCTGACCCGGATAATCCGTCGTATACCTTATCATTGACTCAAGCTTATAATGCAGCCGGCAAATATGATAAATCCGAGGCGGAATTACTTGAGCGGCTCAAAAACGATCCCGAAAACACACGATACCTTATGCAGCTTGGAATCGTCTATGATGCGCTGAAAAATTTCCCCAAAGCTGAGGATTCTCTGCTGCGTGTGATCAAGAAGGAAGCTGGCAATGCACTTGCTTTGAACAATCTTGCCTACATGTACATGGAAAACGGGAAAAATCTTTCCAAGGCAATGGATATGGCAAAAAAGGCGGCTTCTCTGGATCCCGACAACGGCGCTTTTCTGGATACTCTCGGCTGGGGATATTATCATAAAAAAAATTACAGCGAGGCCAGAAAGTATATTGAGCTGGCATTGAAAAATTCCGATGATCAGGACAAGGGTGTGATCTATGAACATTACGGTGACGTTCTTGCCAGGCTGGGATTGAAAAAAGATGCGGCTAATGCTTATAAAAGCGCCATTGAGCTTGGAGAAGATACGGTCAGGATTCAACCTAAGATCGACAGTATGGAACGGAAGTAGAATATGGGCAGGATCGCCTTTTTAATAGCGCCCATCCTTATAATCTTTTCTTATGGATGCGGAGTGAAACCATCCTTGATACCGGAAGGGGTGACTGTCGAACAGGTATTTGATTCTCTGAACAGGCAGTCAGCGGCGATCAAAGATTTTTCAGGCTGGGCGAAGGTTACCGGGAAGTTTGACGGTAAAACGCAATCTGTCACTACGGTAATCCGCTTTATCGCTCCCAGCCGAATCAAAGTTGATCTGAAGGGTTTTGCCGGAATCGAGCTCGCATCGATTTCGTTAGCAGGTGATTCCATGACCGTTTACCTCCCTTCATACAACGGATATTTGAAAGGGGAAGACGGAGAGGATCTGCTGAAGAAGTTTATTCCCAATATAAATTTCGATGTTTCCAGGATTACCTCCATTTTTTCTGTTCAGCTGCCGCCCGAGGATACCCTCAATGAATTTCAGGCTTCTCTCAAAAAGAAGGAAAATCGGCTTGAACTGACTCTTGCAAAAGGGAATGAAGTATACCGGTATCTTATAGAGGGGCCGCAGCTTCTTATTGTGGAAGAGGATATTTCGAGGGATGGAACTGTAATCTGGCAAAAAAAATCTCGGGATTACCGTTCCGCCGGAGCAGGTATTTTCCCCCGGGAAATATCTGTGCGGAACGATAGAGGCTCGCTGGATTTTGTGTTTTATTCTGTTTCCGTCAACTCCGGATTGTCCGGGCAGGATGTAGCTCTCGACATGCCGGAATCTGCGAAACTTCTCCAGGTCCGCAGGAAGTAAAAAGACAGGAGCCGGAAAGCAGAATGGAAACTTTTATCCGGTGCTTTATTCACAATCTGGGGAATTCCCTGCAGTCTGCTGCGGGGTCTATTCAGTTCGGGATTCACCATTATTACGCTCTTTGAGGCTGCCGGGAAATATTTTTTAAATGCCTGAAAAAACCAATGCCCGCAAGACAGCGTTCCGTTTGCTTCTCCGTATTGAAAAAGGCGGGGCTTTCAGTGACCGTCTTCTGGCCGGACCGCAAGTGGCTGATCTTAAGGATCCGAGGGATCGGACCCTTGTCCACGAACTTGTGGCCGGAGTAGAGCGATGGAAATTACGTCTTGACCGTGTTATCGACATGTACTATACCAAGCGGGCAAATTCGCTTTCCCCGGAAATACGCATGATTCTGAGGCTGGGTTTTTTCCAGCTGATGTTTCTTGATGCAGTGCCTGCACGGGCGGCGGTGTATGAAAGCGTACAGCTGGCATCCGAGATTCAGGGTAAGGGCGCCGGGAGTCTTGTCAATGCTCTCCTCCGTCGTTTTACCCGTGAGGGCGAACCCAATGAATGGCCATCAGAACCGGCGGAACGGCTTTCGATGGAGATGTCGTTTCCCCTGTGGCTTGCCAGACGGTGGATACAAAATTTCGGGCTGGAAACCGCTCAGGCGGTTATGCAGGCCAGCAACCGGAAACACCCGGTATTTATCCGTTCCAATCGATTGAAAATAACACAGGGGGAGTTGTCTTCACTCCTGTCCGACAAAGGATACGATACTTCCAAGATAGAAGAAATCCCCGGATATTTGTCGGTTTCTGAAAGTCAGGGATTGTTTGATTCATCCATTTTCAGAGAAGGATACTGTACTGTCCAGGATCCCGCCGCGGGAATGGCCTCAATTCTTTTAGACCCGCAGCCCGGAGAAAATGTTCTGGACCTGTGCTCGGCGCCCGGAGGAAAAACCACCCACATTGCGGAACTCATGGATGATAAAGGCCAAATCACTGCGCTCGACATTAACCCGGGAAGGCTGCGGCTGGTTGAAGAAATCTCCGGGCGTCTTGGAGTGACATCAGTGACTGCGATTTTGGGCAATGCATCTGAATTCGACGGAGATAAAATCGGGCAATTCGACCGCGTTCTTCTGGATGTCCCCTGTACGGGAACAGGAGTATTAGCAAAGCGGCCTGATAAAAAATGGCGTATAGGGGAAGAAGACAGCGGACGGCTTGCGGAACTTCAGATGGTAATGCTGGAAAATGCAGCCCGGCTTACCAAACCCGGCGGAACGCTGGTTTACAGTACGTGCAGTCTTGAACCTGAAGAGGATGGCGATATCATCGGAAGGTTTCTTGAAAAAAACCGAAATTTTTCACAGGAAAAAGACAGCCGTTTCGAAAAGTATGCCATCGATAAGGGATATCTCATTTTTCCTCATCTCATGTACGGGACCGGCTCCTTTGCGGCAAAAATGAAACGAGATCTGCATGTCTGACAAAATGAAAAAAAAGTATGGTGATATTGCCAAAAACACATACCATACAAAGGTAAAACCATTTCTGAAATCCGAGAAGTTCAAGAAAGGCCTTTTTGCGGCGGCAGCTTTTCTTTCTGGCTGCATAACTGTTATATTACTTCTTGATCTTATAGTCATGCCGATTTATTTACGCTCGGGGAAGGAAATTCGTGTTCCCACCCTTACCAGCATGACTTTTCAGGAAGCACAGGAGATCGCCCGTAAATCAAATCTCGGCATTAT
>JBAYHX010000362.1:0-3702 GCA_041665965.1 Candidatus Latescibacterota bacterium | reverse complement strand
GATCGTCATCTGGCCGAGGTTTATGGAGAGAGAATCGCAAATCTCACGCGCCAGTCCCGGATTGGATTGGCCGGCGAATATTTTGAGACGTCGTTTCACCGTTGACTCCTTTATCGGTTTCAATCGTTATGTATGTGGTTCATCTTTGATATAAATATACAAAAAAAACCGAAGCTTTCAACTGATGCTTTTCCATGACAATAAATTTATTCGGTCATTCAAAATCAGTATTGGTGGCTTCACTCATACTATGCCTGTTGTACAGACGATGGGAGTGTAAATTCGCTTTTGAGAAAAATGTGAATAATCAGGATTAAAAGAGTATATAAAAAAAGCCTCGCGGTATATATTATTCCCGGGAAAATGCATAGAGGTAATGTAACGATTTATTTTCCATTGTCCGGGAAAAAATGCATTATGAAAAAAATTCTCCTCCATATCTGCTGCGGGCCTTGCGCGACACATGTAATGTCATCTCTTAAAAAAGATTACATGGCGACCGGATATTTCTGCAACCCGAACATTCAGCCGGTGGAAGAATATGCCCGCAGGCTTGAGGCTGTGAAAACGGTAGCCCTCCGTCTGGATATACCCGTTATCGAAGAAGTATATGATCCCGATCTCTTTTTCGATGCAATTCACGGACTGGAGGGAGAGCCCGAAAATGGTTCCCGCTGTTTGGTCTGTTACCGCCTGCGGCTGATGAGAACATGCAGATTCGCATCAAGTAACGGATACGATAGTGTGGCGAGCACCCTCACTGTCGGCCCCATGAAAAAAGCATCTCTCATCAATCCTATCGGCTGTGAAGAAGCTGCACGGGCCGGAGTAACGTTTCTCGAAGCGGACTGGAAAAAGAGCGACGGCTTCCGACATTCCTGTGAAATGTCAAAAGAGTACGGAATTTACCGTCAGCATTATTGCGGCTGCGTTTATTCGATAAAAACACAACCGCAACTTAATAAAGGATCAACGGATTCGGAATAGGGATAATACCGGATAATACTTTTTATCTCACCGAACCTTTTCTCTTTTCCGACGCTGCGCATTCTCCCCTTTACGGCAATGTTATTTTACCGAAACAGCCATTTCGCTGATCTTCAGATTTCCCTTCATACCCATCGTCTTCGCCGTCTTCTCATACCACTCTTTATCGAATGTTCCTACGGGATTGAGGAGTGTCAACGGCTTGTTCATCAGCAAAATCGCCGCTGTCCGGAAATCCCCGACCCGCCTGATGCCGTTGTAGGGAAGGAGTGTAATGAGTTCCGGGTCATAACCGGGATCGGAATTGTTCAGGTCAGCAATGACCTTGTCCGTCTCGCCGGTGACAGCGCAGGCCATCACAGCGGTAATCCCGCAGTCACCCAAACCGATGATTGTCAGGGGACGGTCTGGGGATACCTTTTTTATGTACCTGATGGCGGTGATGACATCCTGGATGCCGTTCTGACGGTTGTCGCGGTTGTAGGCGGGAGACCACAGGTAGGAATCGAAAGTCTTTTTCGGGACAGAAAGTTCACCCGATGCATATCCGCGTACCCGATACACCCGATAGCCCTCTTTTGTGTATTTACGGGCTTCTATTCCCGGAGCGCTTTTATCCTGGGAGAGGCTTCCGCTGGTTTCGGGAGTGACCAGAATTACATTCCCGGCAGCGAGATTTCCGGAATTCAGAGATTCCAGGATAATGGAGTCGCCTTTATCCTTACGGCCCACCGTAATTGTACGGTATGTCCCTCCGAGGACATTCTTCGTCTCACTCTGGGTGTACTCAATGTCTGCGGTAGCGGGCGTTTCCACTGCGAGTGCAAAAGCGATCTTCTCACGGAATGTTTTCGCGAACCCGTCCCAGTCCGCACCGGATTTAGGAAGCATGGTCTGATATTCACGCTCGGACATGTCTTTCCAATCGGACATAATCTGATAAGCAGTTCTGGCGCTGTCCGGCAGGATGTGGTCGGGGAAAACCCGCAGGTCGCCCAGAACTTTTGGTTCTGGAGAGATGGATATGGGTTTTTCGATAGGCGGAAATTCGCTTTTCAACTTGGCGCAGAACCAGGAATAGACAGCGACGCGGGATTCGGCGTTATAGTTGTGTCCGCCGACGATATGGACGTTTTTGAACTTATCCCCTGCGCCATAGAAATCGTAGTACTTTTTAATCATTGGGTACTCGCGCGTGGGGGCCTGGTTGGTCCAGGGGTCCTCGGTTGCGGACATGAGCAGCAGAGGTTTGGGAGCGAATGCCCCGCAGAGTTCAACCATGGCGGTGTCCAGCCACAGCCCGGGGAAATTTTCGCAGCGGCATCCTGGATGTTTTGCCGCGCCGACAATGCACACAGGAGATGCGACTTTGATACGCTTGTCTGCGGTCATGAGCATGACAGTCTGGGTTCCTCCTCCGGATGCCCCGGTAACCCCGATCCGCTCCGGATCAACATTGGGAAGGCTGCAAAGAAAATCCACCGCTCGTATATTGTTCCAGAGCTGGAGCCCGCCCAGACTGAAACCGTAGAGCCCGGCATCCGGGAAATTGAAATCGGGGCTGAAATTCCGGGTGTCAACAGGCAGGGGAACATCCGCTTTCACCGGAATGGGATTCATGTAATTCACATGGGGAAACTGGATGGAATCCTCGAATCCTATCATATCTATGGCGAGCACCACAAACCCCATCCGTGCGAAATCGATGCAGCGGGCTGGCATAGAGTCATCCATGACATTTACCAGCCGGCCGTTCGGCCAGTGTCCGTGGGTGGCAAGAACCGCAGGATAGGGCGGAGTGCCTTTCGTCGGACGATACAGATTGGCGGTGCCATAGAACCCCGGCAGACTTTCGAAATATACTTTCGCGACAGTGTAACCATCGCCCTGTTTCTCATCAAAAATACGGGCGTTGAGCGGCGTCCGCGGCGGCTCGGGCCAGAGTCCGGCGCGGAGGAGCACTTCCTCACGGATGACCGTCTGTCGGGCTTCCCACTGCTCACGGGTCTGGACCTGCGGTACACGGTACACGTAATGGTCGGGGTCGATAAAAGAAGATGCGCGGGTGTCTGTGTTTGGGGCAGGTGTGGCGGCATTTGGGGAAACGGTTGCAAATACTGCCAGAAAGAGTGATACGGATAACAGGAAGCGCATGGGAATCCTCCGTGGGTGTATGCATGTGGAGAACCGTTTCGGGGTTTTTCCGGCGTATACTCCGTTCTAAGTTTTCGCGTGCCCTCAATCTACACATTACCACAAGGGTAGTCAAGCGGAGAACAAGCAATATCCCGGAATATCCATCCTTCTTTTTTTCCTTTACATCCTGCTTCGATTGTGACGCCGGTTTTTGGGGAAAATCGTTGAACAGATGCAATCGCTCTTCAATAAATGGAATAAACAATTTTGTATTTCCAACCATAAAGACGATATTATCACCATGAAAAAATGTTTTGTAATTTCTCTCGACCTTGACTGATAGGTAGTGTGGATTTATATTCTCTTTTCAGAAATACCCGATTGGACATGGACTTGATAATATTTTCATGGAGAGAATGAAATAGTCAGAGCGGGAAGTCTGACTTTACATAAATCTTTTTCATTCTTCAATGATTGCTGCTCTTATGCTTTGGCATTATTTGGAAGGAACAGAAAATCCTGTTTTAGCTATGATTCCTTCTTTTGTTGTCGGTGCAGCTAAAGTAAATTGTGGAGAGG
>JBAYHX010000361.1:0-3707 GCA_041665965.1 Candidatus Latescibacterota bacterium | reverse complement strand
TGATAATTCATAAAAAATATTCATCACAATCATTGAGTCAGAAATCCCCACTGCCTGTCGGCATCTCCCCTTATTAAGGGGAGAATTATGTACGAGGCTGTATGTATTCTCCTTTGTTCAACCCCCTTAGCAAGGGGGGGATTTTATCCTTAAGTTTATGAATAGATCGGATTAAAAAGAAAATATATAATCTTGTAAATCTTGTAAATCATGTCTGATAGTTTTTCATTCTTTATCCACATACGAAGATTCCAGGCTGTCCACAGTATCAGGACGCTTGTAATTCTGGATCGAATCACGAATCATGGTTTTAATATCTCCGATCTTGACCCGCACCTGCTGCATGGAATCACGGTCACGGACAGTGACTGTATCGTCTTCGCTGGTCTGGGAGTCGACAGTCAGACAGTAGGGCGTGCCAGCCTCGTCCATACGGCGGTAGCGACGCCCGATTGTGCCGCCCTCGTCGTAGAAGACCGGGAATTCGGATTTGATCTCCTTGTAGATTTCCATGGCGCGCTCCGGCATACCGTCACGGCGCACAAGGGGCAGCACAGCCGCCTTGATCGGCGCGATCAGCGGCGAGAGGCGCATGACAACGCGCGTTTCGTTTTCAAGCTGTTCTTCCTCGTAAGCGTCGCAAAGAACCTCGAGCATGGTACGGTCGCAGCCCGCGGAAGTCTCGATGATGTAGGGGATGAAACGATCGTTGTTTTCCTGGTCGAAATAGCTCATATCTTTTCCGGAGAACTCGGTATGACGCTTGAGATCGAAATCGGTGCGGTCGTGAACACCCTCAAGCTCTGACCAGCCGAAAGGAAACAGGTATTGTATATCGTAGGCCGATTTTGCGTAATGCGCAAGTTCGTCTGGACCATGCTGCTGCCAGCGAAGACGGTCCTGACGGATGCCGAGACGCATATGGAAGTCCCAGCGTTTCTGTCTCCAGAAATCCATCCAGTAGTCGTCTGTTCCGGGTTTGATAAAGAACTGCATTTCCATCTGCTCGAATTCCCGTGAGCGAAAGATAAAATTCCCCGGGGTAATCTCGTTGCGGAACGCTTTTCCTATCTGTGCGATGCCGAAAGGAACTTTCTGACGGGTCGAATTAACCACGTTCAGAAAATTCACATAGATGCCCTGCGCTGTTTCGGGACGGAGATATGCAACGGATGCGGAATCCTCGACCGGGCCGATATGGGTTTTGAACATGAGATTGAACTGACGGACATCTGTCAACTCGCCCCCGCACTCAGGGCAGACAGTCGAATCGAGGTGGTCAAAACGGAAACGGCGGTTGCACTCCTTGCAGTCTACCATCGGATCATGGAAACCTTCCACATGACCTGACGCTTCCCATACACGGGGATGCATGATGATTGCGGCGTCCAGCCCCACGATGTTCTCGTTCTCACGCACCATCGCTTTCCACCAGAGCTGCTTGATATTGTTTTTGATCTCCACGCCAAGGGGGCCGTAATCCCAGCAGGCGGACTGCCCGCCATAAATCTCGGACGAAAGAAAAAGGAATCCCCGCCGTTTGCAGAGACTTACAAGTTTATCCATTTTTTCCGGCGCTTTGTTCTTTGTCGGCTTTGCCATGTAACCTCCATGAAATATTATTGATTATTCTCCTGTATTTTTAGGAGCAGTAGACATAGAAAAATTATGAAATAACAGTTCCGCCACACACATGAATGATCGTGTTGATAAAGTCTTTTAATTCCTGACACTTATCGATGGCAACAGATAGGTCTTTATCTTTGAGAATTCGACCCGCATCACGTGGTTTAACATAACTGTCTCTACACTCACCTATCTCAAAGATATTCTTTATTCTATATGAGGGTGGATTGTTATGATTGATTGTTTCAGGAGCGCCCGTCGGGGCGGTTTTATTGTGACCGGCCAATCTCTGAATATCATCCCAGTAAGGAAGTAACCATGCTTCGAAATCATATTGAGCTGCATGAGGGTGAAACCTGGGCTCGTTACCAACCCATTGACGCATTTTGTTTTTTGCGTCCGCAGCATCCCGGAAGTCAGGTGGTTGACTACCCGTATAAACATCGGTCAATGCGATAACATGATCAGCCGGATTTCGCCCGCTCAGCGAGTTCTGTACAACACGCATCAGTTTTTCTCCAGTCGGTATCCGACCATTGTAAGGAATGGGATCAATCTTAGGCATCTTTCCTTGCAATCGAGACTCTATAAATTTTCTGAGATGTGGTAAAAACGCTTTTTCTGTTTTGCCTTCGACGATCAGGATGATTCTCATGACCGTCCTCCCATCCTACCAAGACGCCATACTTCATCGAGGCTGTATTCTTTTAACCATTCATCCAGATCCAAAGTGTCAGCCCAGTTTGCCATCGCACATCCATCTTCATCGGAATCCATAACGACCACTTCTTTGGAATTTAGAAAACGGATAAAACTATCTGAATGCGTAGCCACAACAAGCTGGGTTCTGTGCGAGGCCTCCCGCATCAGGTCCGCCAAAATACTCAGCAGTTCGGGATGTAAGCTAACTTCCGGTTCATCGATCATTGTTATGGTAGATAGACCGGGGCTTTGCAATAATGAAACGAGCCATAGAAAGCGAAGAGTTCCTTCCGAAAGTTCGTTTATGAAAAATTGCTTTTTATAATGCCGGTCTTTCCACGTCATTGTCAGCATTCCCGCGGCAACAGGAGGAAAACTGAGCGATTCAAAACTTGGGAATGCTGATTTCAATGTATCTTCAATTGCTTCATAGCGGTTGTTATCATTTTCCCTGAGATAGTAGAGAAACGGCGCCAAATCTTCTCCATCGGCGCCAGGTAGGTCTGCCGGTTTCATCTGCTGTGGGAGTTTTACAGGTGCACGTGATCCGACGTCCAAGACATGATATTTCGTCACAGACCCGAGGATACGACGCAGATCCTCAGGTTCCCTGAACATTTTTGGTACCTGAGAAAGAGATGTCTCAAGTGGATTATAATCCCAGTTCGGTTGAACAAAATGTTTGTTCTCAATATCGAAATATTGAATATCGCCGTCAAAAGAATTTACATACCGGAATGAATCACTGTGTCCAACCCGCTTTTGAGAAAGCATCTCACGAGAAATTGAATAACCGGTTTTTTTAGGGATTAGAGCAAGATCATATTTGAGTGGATTTTTATCCCCCGGAATTTCCATATCGATCGAAAGAGATAGTTCCTCTGTCTTTCCTCGTGTCAAGAGATTCACAATACCACCAAGTTGTGATAGAGTACGATTTAACTCACCGGAAGCAGAAGAGGAAAGAAGAGAAAAAGCATCCAGTATAGATGTTTTTCCAACGCCATTCGCTCCGATAAGTACCATGAATGGTCTCACTTCAAGATTAATATTGTTCAGCTTTCTGAAACCATTAATCTTAATGCTTTTGATCTTGTTCATCGCGTATCTCCCTCGATATTAAATAAACACTATTCAGATTGACTTCTCACAAAAAGAAATGTTATTCTCTGTGACGAGAGGACATACATTGAAAAATGACAAAGTGTGTTCACCCTTATTTTACCTGCTCTGTTCTATCCCCGCTCTTTTCGAATGCCTCCAGCTTTTTTTGAAATGCGAGCGAGCGCAGAAGCTTTGAGGATCCGGTATGATACGAAAAAAACTGGAATACCGCATTCTCTATCTCGACCCGCTGACGGGGAGCGATGCCGATACGG
>JBAYHX010000360.1:0-3714 GCA_041665965.1 Candidatus Latescibacterota bacterium | reverse complement strand
AGCCTCTTCTTCATGCACCTTTCCCCCGAAAAGATTACTGCAGTTGCGGAGGAAACGCCTCATTACCTTTATACCCTCCAGCGTGAAAAATCTCTCGAGAAAGAAGGCATGCTGAAAGTAACAGCGAGCACTATCGGTGTTCCGATGGTAATGGCCAATCTGCTTACCACCACCAAAGGCGAAAAGCCGGATGTAACCAGCACTCTGGGCGATGGCTGTATAGTTGGCAAGACGGGCGGAGTAGATTTCGCCTTCAGTACACGTCCCGGATTCGTCTATTCGGCTGGCCCGGTGAGCACCGATGCTGTTGCGGTAACATGGAAGAGTTCAGGTACATTTGCAGCCCGATGCACTAAACTCTCCCGTGATGGTAAAAATCTTGTCGAATCGGAAGAACCAATCACCTGCGAAGTCACTGATACCGGCATGAAATATTACCTGTCTGCGGACGCCGAAATTGCTCTGGGCGTACCTTCCGCCCCGAAGTCTGTCTTGATCAACGGGAAGGCGGTAAGCGGTTTCAAATTTGACCCAACCAAAAAGATGATTACTGTCAAACTGCCTTCAGGGGAAGGTTTGGTGAGCGTGAAGTAAAAAAGCTTATAGATCATGAAACGAACTGAGGCTCGGAGAGATTCGGGCCTTTTTTAATGGAAATTCAGGAAAACAAAACACCAGGATTCACTTGCGTGTCCACTTTTCCAAAGGTACATTTATATATAAACATACTGCTCTATCATCGAGGAGGAGAAACATGTTCAAAGAATTCAAACAATTCATAGCGCGGGGGAATGTGGTTGATATTGCGGTCGCGTTCGTCATGGGCGCTGCGTTCGGAGGCATCGTTACTTCGCTGGTCAACGACATTCTCATGCCGCCGCTCGGGCTGCTTTTGGGCAAGGTCAATTTCAGCAGCCTTTTCATCAATCTTTCCGGGCAGGGTTTTTCCACTCTTGCGGAAGCAAAAGCAGCCGGCGCGCCTACTCTGAATTATGGAATATTTATCAACACGGTTATCAATTTCGTGATCGTCTCGTTCGCTCTTTTCCTTCTGGTCAAGCAGGTTAACCGGATGAAAGGCCATCAGGAAGTACCCGCCCCCGCCAGGACAAAGGAATGTCCCAACTGCTGCTCGGTGATTCCGGAGAAAGCCATCCGTTGCCCGCATTGCACTTCCGAACTGGGCGCAGTGGTTCTTTGAAATAACCGTAAAAAAGCAAAACGCCCGCACAAAGCGGGCGTTTTCATTACCAATAGACACTATAATTTTTATTCCTTTGGCGGCCATTCAGGGGAAGGTTCGGTCACTGTATCAGGTTTTTTCCCGCAGGAAACGGTAAATAACGCGGTTAGTAGTGCTCCCAGGCTTAAAAACAGATGCGAAAGGAATTTTCTTCTCGTTTTCATCGGCATCCTCGTAATAAAGCGGTTATGGTAAAATAGTTTCGTTTTTCCGGATGATGCGCTGCATTCACACATACCAAGGTTATTATAAGTAAATATAACAACGAAAATCAGCGAAATCAAGCAGTAAAGAATAACCGCCCTTCTCCAATTTCAAAACATGCCGAAGAGTGATTCCCGGCGGAAAAATTTTTGTTTGTTTACTATGCCGACATGTTTTTACCACTTGAATTGCACCTGTCCATAGGGTATACTATCTATGGTAATAAACCAAAAATTGACCTTCCCCATTTTTCCCTAAGGATTAGAGATTTTGTCAGGTAAAGGAGAGAATATGCGACCCATCAAAAGTTTTGATGTACGGGCGTCTTTGCCGGAATCTTTGGAACCTCTGCGGGAAATAGCGTATAATCTCTGGTGGCATTGGAATATCAGCGCAGTAAAACTTTTCTATCGTCTCAATACGAACCTCTGGGAAGAAACAAACCATAATCCTGTCGATATTCTTGGAAAAATTCCTCAATCCCAGTTTGATATGCTGGCAGCAGATGAGGGTACACTTGCGAATCTTGAACGGGTAAAATCTCAGCTCGATAGTTATATGAACGGAGCAAACTGGTATTCACGGAATGTATCGAAGGAAACCGAGAAACTCATTGCGTATTTCTCTCTTGAGTTCGGCCTGACCGAATCCATACCCATTTATTCCGGAGGGCTTGGTGTTCTCGCCGGTGATCACCTGAAAAGCGCGAGCGATCTCGGAATTCCTCTCGTTGGCGTCGGCCTGTTGTACCAGGAGGGATATTTCCGTCAATATCTCAATAACGACGGCTGGCAGCAGCAGCTCTACATCAATAATGATTTTTATAATATGCCTCTTGCAAGGGTACAGGATTCGAACGGCGAGGATTTGAAAATCGAGATAGATTTTCCTTCGGGTCAGCTTTATGCACGGGTATGGAAAATTCAAATCGGGAGAGTTCCTCTCTTCCTCCTTGATACAAATATCGATGATAATTCCAAAGAGAACCGCAGTATCACTTCTTCTCTTTACGGAGGCGACCAGGAAATACGTCTCAAGCAGGAGATACTCCTGGGGATAGGCGGTCTCCGTGCGCTCCATGCGATGGATATCTGGCCCATAGTCTGCCATATGAATGAAGGCCATGCGGCTTTTCTCTCGCTGGAAAGGATAAGAACCCTCATGGAAATGGACGGGCTGACTTTCAAAGAAGCTTTTGAACTGGCCAGCGCGGGAAATGTATTTACCACTCACACCCCGGTCGCGGCCGGACATGACAGTTTTCCTCCCTCTCTCATACTCCATTATTTTGAGCCATTTATCCCGGAACTGGGACTGACCTCCGATGAATTTCTTGCTCTCGGAAGGGTAAATCCCCGTTCTCAAAGTGATAATTTTATCATGACGGTGCTTGCTATTAAAGCCTCTGACCAGGCAAACGCGGTAAGTCGTCTCCACGAGCAGGTAACACGAGAGATGTGGAAAGACCTCTGGCCTGATTTCCCCATTGAAGAAATTCCAATTTCTCATATTACCAACGGCATCCATGTCTCCAGCTGGGTTTCTCAGGATCTGGTCGATCTGTATGACCGCTATGTTGGTCCCAAATGGCGTAATGAGCCAGCCAGCATCGAGATATGGAACAAGGTCAATGCTATACCCGATGAGGAAATCTGGCGGACTCATGAACGCAGAAGGGAACGTCTGGTCTCTTTTGTACGGAAAAGGCTCCAGGTTCAATTGGGACGACAGGGGGCTTCCGATTATGAGTTGAATCTCGCACGCGGCGTTTTGAATTCAAAGGCTCTGACGATCGGATTTGCCAGAAGGTTCGCTACTTACAAACGGGCGGACTTGATCTTTAGCGACCTGCAAAGACTTTCGAAAATTCTCAAGAATCCTGAGCGGCCTGTTCAGATTATATTCGCCGGAAAAGCTCACCCGAGAGATGATGAAGGCAAGGAAATAATACGCCGTATCATCCATTTTTTACGTTCGCCCGAAATCAAGGGGCAGGTTGTATTTATTGAAGATTATGATCTGAATGTTGCTCGATATTTGTTGCAGGGAGTGGATGTATGGCTGAACACTCCCCGAAGACCTCAGGAAGCTTCAGGTACAAGCGGGATGAAAGCTGCGGCAAATGGCGCAATTAATTTGAGTGTTCTTGACGGCTGGTGGGATGAGGCATACACGCCTGAGAATGGATGGGCTATCGGTTCCGGAGAGGTTTACGATGATCCATTTTTCCAGAATACTGTGGAATCCAATGCGATATATGATATTCT
>JBAYHX010000359.1:0-3734 GCA_041665965.1 Candidatus Latescibacterota bacterium | reverse complement strand
GATCGTTTTCCCCTTTGTCAAAGTACCTTCCGCTTCGGCCTGCTCGACCATTTTCAGCGCTATACGGTCTTTGATGCTGCCTGTGGGATTGGAACCTTCGATTTTGGCATAGATAACGACATTTTTGTTGGGATTGAGACGGTTGATTCGTACGAGCGCTGTATGTCCTATGGTCTGCAGAATAGTATCAAACATGAAATCACCTGTCGGATTGATGGATTAAAACCTTTTATAATATTGTTTCTCGCAAAGCGGAGCGCATCTTTCTGCAAGTTCGCGAAGCCAATAAAGAAAGGAAATAATATTAGACAGGATTAACAGGATTAACAAGAATTTAAAAAATTTATAATTATGTAAATCTTGTAAATCATGTCAATAATTTTTCTTATTTCTTTGCGAACTTCGCGAAATAAACCCAAAATTTCGTATTACAAATAGAATACACACTCTAAATCGGCTCTTTACGAGCGGATTCGTTTTATACCGTGCGGTTGTGGTTCTCCGGCGCCCATTGATCGAGAAAACGGTAATGCGCAGGAAGGCAGGCCGATTCGGTCAGGTGCGCAAATTTCCGAACTCTTTCAAGAAGCCGGTTTTCGTCATTCGTCATTTTCGGATTCAGAAATGCGGTCATGGCCTCGTAAACATCGTTCAGCGACCACATCCCCGACATCGTCGTATCGGGATTGAGTCCGGAGTTGATAATAAATCTTATCATAGCCTGCGGGAGGCTTATTTTGTTTTTCGGATCCATTTCTTTTGCAGCTTTGAGAATGTGGGGCATGAAATACTCGCTTGCAAAAGGTTTCATGGTTACAACGCCAACACCTTTATCCCGGAGTTTCTTCGCCAGAGGCAGATAATCGCCGGGGAATTTCCCGGTATAAACGATGTTATGGTAAAAATTATAGGGGAATACTACATAATCGATGGGATATGCATCGAGAATTGTATCGAGTTCGGGAATGAAATGGATCGGTACTCCGATTGCACGGATATATCCCTTTTCCTTGAGTTTGAACAGCACCTCCCAGTCCGGCCAGTTTGCAGCAGAAGGATTGTGGCTGTACATACGCACCAGATCTACATGATCGCGCTTGAAAAGCTTCAGGATATGTTCGTGCTCCTGTTCGGCATTCCGTTTTTCGGTTCTCCCGCCCATAGTGGAGAGAAGAGCCGTGTTATTGAATCCTTCAAGATGCCCTGGCATCGCCTCGTACTGATCGGCATAAACATCGATAATATTCACCCCGTAGTCAAAAGCGGCATGAATCATCTCCCTGCGTTCTTTTATATACGGGATAAGTCCGGCGGGAATATGGGAACCGAAGGTAAATTTCGATACTTTGATCCCGGTCTTGCCGATTTCTCCCATCGGCATCGTTCCCCCGGAGGGTTTCGGTACGGTGACCTTGAGAATCTCCGGGTCGAAATCGATCATTTTCGGCCGTATGACTTTTTCCCTGATGCCGGCACGGGAACAACCTCCGAAGCAGAGTGCGCCGCCAATCACACCGGATGCTAAAAACGTTCTTCGTTTCATGCCTGACATCCTTTCACCGAAAGATCCATTCTGCCTTGTTGATTCCATAATATAAGATGTTTTATCGATTTTTTATAGTCATCCTTTATGAGCCTTGCGAAAAAGACTAAATGAATGTTATATCTTCTTTCCCAATAAAACTCACCCCCTAACCCCCTCTCTATGCTATAGAGGGGGAACAAAAAGTCTCGTAACGAGTTATCTCCTCTTGTGTTTACGGGGTCCCCGACTTTTGCGCAGCAAAAGGTGGGGTGCCAGGAGAGGATACCAAGAGGTGAGTTTAAAAGAAGTGGTGATTTATATTCAATATTGTGTTTTTCACAAAGCTTTTAGTACATTTTATTTCAAAAAGGTTTTACGAGAATATTTTTTCATCTATCCACCCCTTTTTCGGTGGAGGACCCTGCCAGTTCACCGGCACTTCTCCCACTTTCACAAAAGCCCCGTTTTTTTCGGTTGCCGAGTAGAGGCCGGTTAGATAAATCTCGGTTTTCTTCCTGATGTTGTCGAGCGGTTCATAGGTATGTCCCTCGAAAGTCCGCTGCATATCGACCATCATGGAAATATGCTCTCCGAGAAGGTTACGGTTCCAGCTCTCGATCCAGGGCATACGGGCGGTTTCAAGACCTTTCGCGCCGGCAACGGTTAACGAATACAGATCGCCCTGGTTGACAGTCGAGGAAACAAGAAAAGGTTTCTGCTCCTTGCTGCCTTTGAAAAGCCAGCTGCCCAGAAGATAGGAGCATTGATAGGGGTTATCGGTCAGCACCGATACCCGGTCAACCTCATATCCGAATATTTTCGGCACCATGAATTTTATATGGAAATGAGCGCTGTAATCTGTCCCCCAGCATGTCCCGTGAGCACAGCTTATCTCTCCGAGGTTGGGGAGCTTGCCTTTCAGATTCGATGCGTCATAGAGGTGCTCGTACACATCGGTCGCCATGACCGGTGTTCCGTGTTTTGCAACCAGATTGAGCAGCTCGTCGATGTCCCGTAAGCAAAAAGCAAACGGGCGGTCGAGAAATGTCGGTATTCCCGCCTCGATATACGGACGCGCAAGACGGTGCTGCCAGGGAACCTCATAGTATCCGCCGAAAGCGACAGCATCGACTTTCCCGACCATGTCATCATACCGTTTGACCACCTCGGCGCCCATGTTGTCCGCGAAACTCCGGGCTTTGACAGGATCGACATCCCAGACATGGGTTACTTCCATATTGAAAATACGGGTGCCCAATGTATCCTTGTAGATCGCCTTTCCCGGCGAAAGGAGATCGCACCATGAATATCCCCAGAATGAAAAATCCCCGACAGCAAGCGCGCCTATTCTGAGCTTCCGGTCTTTCGGGGGTGTTGCTGCTGCATCGGCTTTACCCGATGATATTCCGACTGCTCCGGCAGCAAGAGCGGCTTTTTCAAAAAAACTGCGCCGTGTTGAAAAAGTGTTTCTCGGCATTACGTGTCCTTTCTCGATTACCCAATACAATCTCGTTCGGCGGTAACAATCGTATAGTGAAGGTGTTTTGTCATTTGATCGGCATTCCGTCCGTTCGACATGATTTTCAGGAAGTTATCTTGTCATTAAAGAAATTCTTTTCCTATGGAAAAGCAAACGGTATTCTTAAAGTATAATACCATGTTGTTAATTCTGCCTGCCGTTCGAAAGTGTATCTTTTCCTGTTGATCAATGAGAAAAAACTTGACAAATACACATGAATTTGTAATATTATAAATACTATAGTTATGGTAATAATTAAAAAAGGAAATATATTGATGAAATTATCCACAAAAGGAAGATATGGGGCGCGTGCGGCGCTCGAATTGGCGCTCCGTTACCAAAAAGGCCCTGTCATGGTGAAGGATATTGCGGAAAACCAGGATATATCCGAGCGTTACCTTGAGCATATTCTGAATTCACTCCGTGTGTCCGGACTTGTGAAAAGCACCCGTGGTGCGCACGGAGGGTATGAACTGTCCAAACAACCTTCTCTCATTACACTTGGAGATGTAATCCGTTCCCTTGAAGGCCCGATTGAGATTGTATCGTGCACCCGGACCAAGGTCTGTACAAAGTCGAAATCGTGCGTTACCTATGGAATCTGGTGCAAAGTCCGCGATGCAGTGGAGAATGTACTCGATTCGGTAACTCTCGCCGATATGGTAATAAGCAATGAATCCATCCGGCAGG
>JBAYHX010000358.1:0-3746 GCA_041665965.1 Candidatus Latescibacterota bacterium | reverse complement strand
GTACAACGATCACAACTGCGAACAGTGTAAATTCATTGAACAACACAAACTGGATTTTTGCTTTAAACTATACCGGTACGGTGTTTACCGATGAAGGCAGCACTAATATCGGATCTGGAAAAACGGTCTCGATTTCAATAAATGGCGGTGCGGTAACTTCGACTACTACAGATGCCAACGGTGCTTACACGTTGAATACACCAGCCAATGTTGATGATTCTATAGTCATATATCTTGATGGTAATACAGAAAAGGGAGCGCTGGTGAGCAGAACCGCTGGCTCAGCATCGGGTATGGATATTTATCAAAACCATGTGAATCTCCGTGGTACCGGAACAGTCTCAAATACCAATTTTACGACAGCGTACAATGGGGACACGGACATTTTATATACAGTGTCAGGCGGCAATCTAACGTTCACGGCGGGAATAGAATTTCTCGTTTGGACGGGGCGAACTTTTCAACCGGGCGGAAATGTGACAGTTGAAAATATTGATATTCGGGGGACAGTTATTCCCGAAGCAAATACGGTCAATGTATCCGGGAATTGGGATTTTAGTACCGGTGCAACATTTACGGCCGGGACCAGTACAGTTAATTTTACCGGCGCTTCCAAGACAATTGGTGGAACGGCGAGCACAACCTTCTACAACCTGACGCTGAACAACAGCTCCGGATTTACCATAAATAACAACATAACGGTCGATCACACACTTACCCTAACCAGCGGAAATTTAACTACCAACGCCTACATCCTTACGATAAGCTCCACAGGAACTGTCTCCCGTACCAGTGGACACATTGTTGGCAACCTGCAGAAGAATGTTGCGGCGGGAACGGGTGTTGCACGTACTTTTGAAATCGGCGACGCGAGTAATTATACACCGGTTGATCTGACATTTGCCACTGTAGGAACCGCCGGGAATGTGACAGCGACGACTGCCAGTGGAGACCATGCCGAAATTGGCACTTCCGGATTAAATTCCTCATTGAGCGTGAACCGTAACTGGACGCTGACCAACAGCAGCACGGTGTTTACCACATACAACGCCACGTTCACCTTTGTCGCCGGTGATCTGGATGGCGGCGCCACAACAGGCAATTTTATTGTCCGTCGTTACAACAGCGGCTGGTCGTCAACGTCGACAGGAACGCGGACAGCGACAACAACACAGGCGCTCGGTATCGCTGATATGGGCGCTTTTGCCATTGGCGAATCCGGAGCTGTAACAACCAAAACCCTGTCTGAAGCTATAACTGCATCGTGGGTTGAAGGAACCGCATATCTTTATAATGGAACTCAATTCGTAATATATCAGTATAACGACACGACCGATATACCAGCATGGGAAGGTTTTTTCGCCGCGGTAAAGGCGGATGTAAACATCCTGATCCCGGCGAGCGCAAGCCCCCCTGCCGTGTCTTCTCCCATGACCAAGACGCTTACTTCCGGCCGGTACTATCTGCTCTCATCCCCGCTTATTTCCTCCATTGGCGGAACTGCCAAAGCCAATCTTTCGACAGGTGGGCTGGTAGCTGGTGATAATACTTTTGGGGGTTTAGACAAATGGCGCATTTACAAACGGCTCTACTCGGACGGAGCGTATTACGATGGAAGCGCCGAGACTTTTCTGCCGGGGCGCGGATTTTTTGTCAAGCAGGTATATGGTGTTGACAAGGATATCAGTGTCAGCGGTTCAGGCGCCTCCGGAAACAGCGGATATTATGAATTAAAACTGCCGATGAACGGCGGTTCTGCAAAAACATTTCATCAGATCGGAAATCCTTTCTGGTACAGCATAAAATGGAGTGATTGCAAATTCAGCCAATCGATGGATACTCTCTTTCCACTGGGGAAAATTGCCGGCGCCCTTCCCCCGGAAAAGACTGAAACCTGTTTTGTCCGCCTGGAACTCGTCTCCAGCGATGGACTGGCTCTGGACACGTATAACCGCGCCGGTGTTATCCTGACCGAAGGCGGCAATCCGGACTTTTTCACCGCATCCGAACTGACTCCGCCCGCGCCCTATGTGAGCCTTTCGCTGACAGATCCCTCGAATCAGAACCGCGGAGCGCTTGCCTACGATTTTCGCACCGCCGGACAGAAAAGTTATACCTGGAACGTAAATATGGGAACATCGTATACCAGTATCGATGCCGCCTTGTCCATAAAAGAATTTACTCATGTACCGGAGGGGATGTCGTTCACTCTTACCGATAAAAAGACGGGGGAATCGTATACCATTACGAGTGATAAAACCATACCTGTTTCCCTGGGAAAAGATGCCGTAAGGACTTTTGTTCTCACCGCAACCCTGAATGAGAAACCCACTGTAATAGAAACGGTTACTCCTAAATTGTTTGGTATCACCGGTATTGCTCCCAACCCATTCAATCCCACAACTACCATATACTATAATCTCGCTGTTTCCGGCACTGCTAAAGTCTGTATTTACAATCTGAACGGACAGCTTGTTGAAACGCTGGTAAATGGACAGGTGACAGCCGGTTCGCACACGGCGGTTTGGAATGCATCTATGTATGCCTCAGGCATCTATTTTGTCCGGTTGGAGTCAGGGAGACTGCAGCAGTCGAGGAAGATTACATTTGTGAAGTAAATTGAGTATGAAGTAAATTGAGTATTTAAGCAACATAGAAAGTAAATACATGAAAAAAGATAAAAGAGAAGTCAAAAATACATCTCGCAGAAAATTATTGAAGAAAGCTGCAAGAGCTGCGGTGTTTGTTGTACCGACAGTTCTGACTTTTAAAGTAACCGATCTGCATGCACAAGCTTCGAGTACACCGACAACACCAGGTTGGTGATACAACTGACAGAAGCAAGAAAAGCCTTTGATAGGTAACCATTTATTTCTCCAGGAATGGGACCGTACAAAGGCTTTTTTATACATGATATTCTTGTGCTCAGGTACTGTGAATATACAGTATCAGTAAAATTTAATTTGCACCCATATCAGGAACATCGGGGATGATCAATCCTTTCCCATTTGAACCAATTCTCCATTATCTATACAGAATACTCGATATTCATCCTGGAGAATTCTCCAGGCGTCCTCAAGAAGTATGGCAGGCTCTCTATCAACTTTCATCAAAAGAAATGATCACTCATTATTTTATTGCCTGGTCATACGATAATTGGAGAGAATATTTTCCAGAAGAAAGGCAGAAAGAGTTCAAAGATTATTTGTATAAAAACCAATCTCGTAATATAACTCTAAGATCGGAAATTGTGCGACTTGCTAAAATGTTCAAAGACGCAGAAATCCCGATCATGTTTCTCAAGGGATCTGCAGGATTGATTCGGGGTTTATATCCGCTGAGTTTACGGTTTATTTCTGATATTGATGCGCTTATACCGGTGAATAAAATTGAACCAACTCGGAAATTATTGGCATCCGGAGGATTTTTTCAAACTCATAAGCAGACATTTATTAATAAGACACATCATCATATTGAACCGTATATAAATCCGGAATTTCCAGGAGAAATAGAAATTCATTTTAATCCCTATGATTTGAGTTGTTTGAAAAGACTTGAGATGCCTGAAATCTGGGATGATGCTGAAAAAATAAAATGCAATCAGGAAGAAGTCATTGTTCCCTCAATAACAGATCATACCTGGATACTTATGAGAGCGGATATGCTTTCAAAAGCATTTCTACCAAGAATACGTGATATTATAGAAATGTATCAGATACAACAAAAAGGGTATCGTATAAATTTTC
>JBAYHX010000357.1:0-3760 GCA_041665965.1 Candidatus Latescibacterota bacterium | reverse complement strand
TTGTTCAGGACACCGCCTATATGGTCATTGTTCCTAAAATATGTCCTGATGCACCTCCGCTGAAGAAAAATCCCGTGTACCTGTATACTTCGGACGATTTCAAAAGTCCGGAACCATTCAGACCGGATGTTATTGTACCGGTCGATGATGTCTTTGCCCAGAAAATCTGCGCCCTCCATGCCATGCCCTCCCAGTTCTATGAATGGCTGCCCTGGACATCCGGAGACCTTGATAAAGTTCCGAAAACGAATGACGAGCGCCGCGCATATCTCGAAAAAACAAGACGGGATGAGATGTCAAACTCTATGAAAACCGCAGCGGAGAAAATGTATGGCAGTGAAATCGCCGGTTCAATAAAACTTGCCGAAGCTTTCCAGATTTGCGAATACGGCCGTCAGCCTTCACGTTCTGAGCTTCGGCAGCTATTTCCGTTTCTCCCTCCTTTTGCAGGGTAGATGAATAGAAAGAAATAGTTCAGCCGATTATTTTGACATTTAGCGGCAGCGAAATGACCAGACAGTGTCAGCCAGTCCGAATCTTGAACCTTGATGTTCCTTTTTTAAGGGTTTTTCCCTTGATTATTTTTTCCGATTTTCCAAAAGGAACACACGGGTTTCCGGGGCTTTGAGGTCAAAAACGATTTCGCCGGTGTTTTTTGCATATTCTTTCCCGGTGATCAGATCTATAACCCGAAATTTTCCCGGCAGGCTGATTTTCTTTTTCCCGGACTGCAGGGAGTGCAGGGCTACGACACTGTTGTCCGCCATGAGAACATCGTTCGATTCGGTATATACATGCGCCCCGGCATACCGGGCAATATTCCGCCAGAGACCTGCCGGAAGAGGCACTGCGGTGGTGAAAACAGCCGCGTAATCTCCCTCGCCGAGCGCCTGTTTCCCAAGATACTTTCCCGCCGAACCCTTGCCGAATTCCTTGAAGGCCAGCCCGATGTTGTTGTTGCCGCCTTTTGCCCAGGCCAGCCCCAGCTCGACGCCATCTGCCGGCATCAATACCGGCCCGTAGGGAAGGGCTCCGCCGATGACCGTATCCGCTTCCAGATTCCTGGTGAGAGGATGCTCGAAATTGGAGATGAGTATGCGGCGGGGAGCGTTTGCAGGAAGCATTGTGAACTGAAATCCGGTGAGCTTTGTCGCTGAAGCCGTTCCGATAACTTTCCCGTCGGAGATTCCGGAACCCGGACCCCAGATAACGACATTGCCGTCGCGGAAAACTCTTTTCTTCAGCAGTTCCATCTTTTTATCATCCACCCGGAAAAGGTTGGGGAAATAAAACACCTTGTGCTTGGGAAAATTATCCAAAGCAAGGTCTTCGAAGAGATAGATACGGTAAGGGACTCCGCATCGGGCAATGCCCATTTTGTATTCCCACATGACAGCTTCGTTGAAATAATTTCCTTCACCATTCGTTTCAAGCGCCGCGGAATCGTCAAGGATCATGGCGATACCGGGCATGGTTTCGTGTTTCCAGTTTATCGATTCACGGATAACCTCTACCTGACGCTGGATGGTTTTATGAATTTCAGGAGATTTGAACCAGTCCGCCACCGACCAGGCGTGGTGCCAGTATGAACTGTATCCGCGTGTAAAGCCAGAAGCAAAATTTCTCCATGTAATTGCTGCCCATTCCTTTGGATTGCGGGCGGAGCCGAGACTTTTGGAACCGTCGGGATGAAGGGTTTCCCAGTAGCGGGTATCCATTTCGCTCATGAAGAACTTTCCACGGAGAACGGCGGAATCAACCATTCCTTCCGGTTCATAGACACCGCCGATTCCGCGCGCCTGATAGTCATGAGGAGTAACAAGCCCGTTGAATCCGGGAGTATTTTCGAACAGCCGAGTCACATTCATGGAGCCCGAACCGATCATAAGCTCCGGATAAGCCATTTTCCAAGAAACGCTTCTTCCTTCATTAATGGCGAAGAAACCGAACAGTTCCCAGCCCTGCATGGGCTGTTTAAGAGCGTCATGAAGGATGAGCACCTTACGGTCGGCGGCTTCCTCCATTGCGGCTCCCATCTGGCGGAACCTGCTCTGGAACAGATCGCGCTGAAGCTCCGCATAATCCCGGAATCCCTGATTGTCCTTCGCATTCTGCCAGTAGAGGAGGCTGGAAACTTCCGGAACAGTGCCTCTTAATTTGTCCTTTGGAACTTCCATTGTAGAAAAAGAAAGGGTTGAATCGCCATAGGCGTTCCGAAGTTTCTGAACGGTGGCATATTTTTTTGTGAGAAATTCTCTCCACCGCTGAGTCATCAAGGGGTTATGGTCATATAAATATCCCTCGGAAACAGGCAGGTGAATCCCTTCGTTCAAATGAAAATTTCCGTAGCCGATAACTCTGTCCGCCCAGGGTTTTGATTCGACATATCCAACCAGCGCGCCGCAATACATTGAGATCGCTTCCCATGACGTATCAGAGGCGAGAGAAGGAGTTTCCATCGCTTTCCCGTCCTCATTGATGAAAAATTCCTGCGGATGGAGTTTGTCCCAGGATGATGGGGGAGTGATACTTACACGGATAAAAAAGCGTGCGTCCGGGTCGCCTTTCCTGATTGTCTCAACCTGTCTGTCAAGGCTGAAAAAATTTGCGGGCAAATCCACCACCGGTTTTTTATCGATACTGTCTCCGCTCCAGAGTTCATAACTGTCGGCAAGTGAGCGAATGTCCAGATGATAGACGCTGAACTTGTGCTGATACAGAAGGGGAGTGTATTTTTCATAAAAATCTTCCGTATACCAGGGGCAATAACCCGGAAGAGCGTCAGGTTTCCCATCTATGAACACGGTTGGCCTACCGTTGTACTGTTTTACTTCTACATCAGGCAGTTTCTGGCCCAAAACGGTGATACTGCTTCCAAGAAAAAGCATTAAGGCGCAAACCCCGATTTTAATTGAACTGATTCTCTTCATAAGGGTTCCTCTGAAATTATTTATTTGAATTATCGAAAGTAATCGCGTACGGTATACCTATTAACAAGTTTCCTCAGTGTGATGGCTGCGTGTTGCCGTGCCAGGGAAAAGCCATGGTTGGCGTATTTGCATAACGGTTCGCGTAAATAACGAGTTCGGCGCCTGTACCCGGCTCCAGTCTCACATAAAAAAATCTGCTGTTGACAGGATAAACCTTGTCTCCCGTTTCAACTCGTACACACTGATGTTCTCCATATGCTCCGGTCTGGACAATGACATCCCGTGGTTCGACCTGATTTGTATTGACCAGCGTCACCTTTGTCATCTTCATATCCATCGCAGTCACAAGAGAGGCAACATCTTCCGGTACACCGGCCCGCCGCTTTTCAGGATCGAAATACCGCACCCTGCAGTGCAGAATACCTGACGTGCGGTCCATTCCTTCATAGAGTTGACCACCGGTCATGAGCTGCACCAGATCGGTAGTGGTGACCGGGTTGAATCCATTTTCCAAAAGCCAGTCGGCGAGCCTTGTATCGGGAGAAGTGGGGTCGTTTCGTACACGATCCATACTGCTGCGAATTGACGAAAGGTCTTTATTCAATGCTTCTTCGGGATACTTGGGGTTTTTGCCAAGAAGGAATGATATCCAGCTATCCTGGGAGATACGTTTAAGGTCTTTCGGATCCATCGACCAGAGGTAAATTTTGACAAGTTCATGTATAGAGAGGTCTTTCGAAAATCCATACCATCCGTCGTCGCCATAGTGGTGGGGGATCATGAAAGTTCCGTCGATAGTTTTCCCCGCCGCATAGAGATTGTCGATCTGA
>JBAYHX010000356.1:0-3780 GCA_041665965.1 Candidatus Latescibacterota bacterium | reverse complement strand
CTGCCCTCATCTGGGGGAAGGATGTCCGTAGGACAGGAAGGGGGCTGCTTCAAAAATATGGACTTTTGCAATTAGCTCATAATTTTCAAGATTTACAAGATTATTTATTTTCTTTTAATTCTATCCTGTTAATCATGTTAATCCTGTCTAAAATTTTTTCTTTTTGCGAGAGAATAAATCAAAGATTTAAATTTCTCATTCACTGGTTTTGGATATATTATGAATTATCCAAAATGAATGCAAATTTATTCTCATGCATCAACCATACCAGGGAGACATTCATGAAAACCAAAAGAACAATTCTTTTCCTCCTTTTGTGCGCTCTTTCCGCGTTCTGTTCGGCTGCCTTTGCCGAAGTTCTCCTCCCGGCTGTATTCAGCGAAAACATGGTTCTTCAGCGGGATATGAAAATCCCGGTCTGGGGAACGGCAACCCCCGGTGAAAGCATAACGGTTTCATTCGCCGGAAAGGAAGTAAAAACTTCAGCCGATAAAAACAGCCGCTGGGAAGTGAAACTGGAAAAATATCCCGCGGGCGGGCCTTACGAAATGACCGTATCGGGGACAAATACGATCAAATTCCGTAATGTCATGGTCGGAGAGGTCTGGGTATGTTCGGGGCAGTCGAACATGTGGTGGCCGATCGAGCGGGAAAAAGGAATCGAGCCGGATATTGCCGGGGCGGATTTCCCGGATATACGGCTGTTTACGGTCTGGACCCCGGAACACGACGCTTACGGCCAGAAATCCGAGTGGGTCCCGTGCAATCCCAAAACGGTTCTTCCCTTTTCCGCCGTCGGTTTCTTTTTCGGAAGAAAGCTCTCAAGTGAACTGCATGTTCCCATCGGCCTGATCCATACTTCGATGGGAGGATCGGTTCCGGAGGCTTGGATGACAAAGAAGACTCTCGCCAAAGACCCGGAATTCCGCCCTATTCTCGCCTACTGGGATTCGATCAATATGGCATTCCCCGCTAAAAAAGCGCTTTATGACAAGAATCCGGCCACCCAGGGAAAACAGAACGCCTGGGGAACAATCGCGCCGGGCACTCCGGAACCTCCTCTCGGCCCTGGTCACCGAAGGTACTATATGCACTATCCCGAAAATCTCTGGCATTCTCAGCTCGCCTCCCTCATCCCCTACGGCATTCGGGGAGTGGTCTGGTACCAGGGGGAATCGAGCGCACCGCGGGCCTGCCAGTACCGTCGGCTGTTCCCCGCGATGATCCGTGAGTGGCGTCAGGCATGGAAACAGGGCGATTTCCCTTTCATCTATGCCCAGCTTGCAAAGTATAAAACCGGGAGCGCCGCATCGCCTGTTCCCGAATTACGGGAGGCGCAGCTCAAAGCTCTGTCCGCGCCGGCCACCGGCATGGCGGTGATCATCGACCTCGGAGATTCCACCAGTGTCCATGCCAACAACAAATGGGATGTGGGGAACCGTCTTGCGTTCAGCGCGCTGCATGTTGCCTACGGAAAGGATATCCCCTGGTCGGGGCCGCTCTACAAGTCCATGAAAAAGGCCGGGAATAAAATAAGAATATCGTTCAGATATGCCGATGACGGTTTTCTTTCGCCGGGCGGGGAGAAACTTTCAGGATTCACCATTGCGGGGAAAGACAGTATTTTCCATCCTGCCGAAGCAGCCATCGTGGGCAGCGAGGTCGAGGTTTCGAGCGCTCTTGTTCCGGATCCGGTGAGTGTGCGATACGCCTGGGAGAGTTTTCCGTTCTGCAATCTCTACAGCAAAGCGGGGCTTGCGGCATCTCCGTTCCGTACCGATTCCTGGCCGGAAATTACGAAAGGAAGGGTGATTCCCTTTGCGTGGGAATGATAAAGAAATATAAACAGAAGGAGATCTGTATTGGTCTGCTACATTTAACTATTACACACCAGCACATATGTACTATTGTATAATATTTCGCGTTGTTCGTCGTTCGGTTTAATAAACGGAATTATTAATAAATAATGCCCAGTATTCCTAAAAATGATGGAAAGATTATCCTTGCTCCCCATGTTGTCATACTTGGTGCAGGAGCTAGTAAAGCTGCATTCCCAGAAGGCGAAGCAAATGGATTGCAATTACCTTTAATGCAAGATTTTATTGATATAGTTGGTCTTACAGATTTATTGAAAAAAGATGGAATTGATGCGAATAATAAGAACTTTGAAAATATATATGATGATCTGTTTTCAGAAGATATACACAAGCGTACTATTAAAAAGATTGAAGAAAAAGTTTACAACTACTTTTCTTTGATGAAATTACCAGAATCGTTAACAATTTATGATTATTTAGTATTATCACTTCGTGAAACTGATATGATAGCCACATTCAATTGGGACCCATTCCTTGCCCAAGCATATAATCGTAACAAACATGTGGGTAATATGCCACAGATAGCTTTTTTACATGGTAATGTTGGAATTGGATTGTGTGAAAGAGATAAAGGAATTGGTTTTATTGATCAATTATGTATTAAGTGCAATTCTCCTTTGCAACCAACAAAACTACTATATCCTATAAAGCACAAAGACTATGAAAATGATATTTTTATAAAAGATCAATGGAATAGGTTAAGACAAAGTTTAAATTTTGCTTATTATATAACAATATTTGGGTATAGTGCTCCCACTACTGATGTCGAAGCAAAGCAACTAATGATAGAAGTTTGGAATGAAAATCCCACAAAAGAATTTGCAGAAATTGAAATTGTTGACATCAAACATCAAAAAGAACTAATTGAATCTTGGAATGATTTTATAGTTAGACACCATTACGCAACAAATAAAGATATATTTTTTAGTTATCTATTTACACATCCAAGACGCAGTTGCGATGCCTTTTTTAGTTCTACTCTTCAAAATGAACCATGGAAAGACAATCCTTACCCCAAATTTGATACTCTTGATGAATTACATCGTTGGATTCAACCCTTAATTTTAGAAGAAAGAAAATACCAGTACTTAGGAGAAAAATTCAGTCGAAAACCTTGTCCTTCTTTAAAACCATAAATATTAACAACTTAATAATACTATAGTTAAGATATGACTTGGCATTATTTCGGCATTCCGACGGTCGGTTTCCCTTTGAGATACCCGAGCGAGACGAGGAATGTGTCCGCGGTTCGGATTGCGTTGACCACCTGCTCATCGGGAGCAGTGTAGTTCACAATCACAAAAGCGTGCTGGGTTTTGGGGAGCATGTACAAATCGCAGCGGTTTCCCGCTTTTTTCATTGCATCCGCATAACGCTGTCCCTGGCTTGGCGCGACATTGGTGTCGTCAAGGCCGTGCATGAGCAAAGTCGGCGGCTGGCCTGATCTGATGTAAAAAAGAGGTGAAACCTTCCGCCCGATTTCCTCACGGGTGAGTCCGCTCTCACCTTTCAACTGACGGTCGGGGACGATGCGGAGCAGGTTGTCGCTGTTCAAATCCACCACGGGATTGTAAAGAAGAATCGCGTTTCCCATCGAGCTGATGCTCAAATCCTCGCCGGAGGCTTCAAAAACCCCACCCATCACTCCAAGGCAGGCGGCCAAATGACCGCCTGCGGAATCGCCCAGGATGGCGATACGATTCGGGTCGATCCCCAGACGGTCGGCATTCTTACGGATAAAGCGCACCGCAGATTTGCAATCCTCGATGCAGTCGCCGGGGGTTACTCCCTCCAGGCTTGTCAGACGGTAGGAGATGCTGAACGCCGCCATCCCCCGTGAGGCAAAATACCGGCTGTGGGGAAAGAAGAGCTGCGGGTTTCCCCCCATCCATCCGCCGCCGTG
>JBAYHX010000355.1:0-3796 GCA_041665965.1 Candidatus Latescibacterota bacterium | reverse complement strand
CATCCTTCCCCCAGAGGGGGCAGGAATCGATTGTGGAGCAATGACTTCCCTTGCCCCATCCGGGGGAAAGGGACAGAGGGATAGGGGGCTGTAGTTAATAACTCACCTTCTTCTTTACGTATAAAACGACTTTTGCAAAAGCCTCATGATTTACAAGATTTACATGATTATACATTTTCTTTTTAATTCTTGTAAATCCTGTTAATCCTGTCTAATATTTCCTTTCTTTATTGACTTTGCGGACTTCGCGAGAAACAGTTTTATCGTTCCCGAGAAACGGCAAAGGTATTTCAAAGGGTTCATGGTCTCCATGACTGTCCCGTTCGCCCTGGCTCTTACGGTTTTATCACCGTCCGAATCACACCGCCGAACCGGTCGAGATTGTCGAGAACGCCGTTGACCGCATAAGCGTCGAGCGGTACCGTTCCGGTTATGATATCGGCAAGCCTGAGGCAGCCGGTTTTCACCAGATCGATAAGGAGCGGAATCTCCCAGGCCATGTGATCGGAAACGCCCAGTATCCGGGCTTCCTTGTTGATCACCTCATGATAGGGAAATATCTCGAACCCTTTTTCGGTAAGCCCGACCAGCGCGGCTCTTCCGCCGATAGCGAGCGAAAGCACCGCCTGTCTCATGGTCAGGGGAAGCCCGATCAGCTCGAGGGAAACATCGACTCCCCTGCCTCCGGTCAGTTTCATGATCTCCGCGGCCGCATCGTTCTTTCCCGCATCCACCGGTATGGCTCCAAAACCCGCCGCACGGTCGAGTTTCGTCCTGTCGATGTCAACCGCGAACACATCCATCGCGCCGAAAGCCCGTGCGATCTGCACCGCCGACAATCCCAGTCCGCCCGCTCCGAAAACCGCCACAGACTCTCCGGGTTTGACATCGGCCACACGGATCGCATGAAGAGATGTCGCCGACGAGCACATCATGACCGCTCCCTGCTCGAACGGTATTTCGGAAGGAAGGATGAATGCGTTCCGGGCGGGCACCGCGATACATTCCGCATAGCCGCCGTCGCAGTGTTTCCCGATCATTTTCCCCGAAGTGCAGAACTGCTCCGTGCCGCGTTGACAGTAATAACAGTCGCCGCAGGTTACCAGGTAATGAAGGCAGACCCGGTCGCCCGGTTTCAGATGGGTCACATCCGATCCCACTTTCTCGATCACACCGGAAACTTCATGACCGAGCGTGCGGGGCAGAGGGTACACTTTAGATACGCCGGAGCGGTAATGCGCATCGGAATGGCAGATACCCGCGGCCATTACCCGCACAAGGACATCCTCCGCGTGAATTTCCGGGACAGGGATATCCTGCATTTCAAGCGGACGGCCGGTTTCGATCAATCTGACAGCTTTCATGGTTGTTTCCTGTTCTCCTTTATCGTGAATCAATGCATGCTGCGGCTGAGAATATAAAAGGTCATGAGAATCACCGACAGTTCGATGAGCACCGAAACAGCGGCCCGTTTCTTGGAGATATCCATTTCTTCGGCCTTTCGCGTTGTGGAGAATACCGCTATGAGCGCAAACAATGCGGCGATAAGCCCACAGACGGTCATAATGGCCGCAGGCGAAGGCGTTTCTATCGGGACCGGTGCGACAGCGAGGAGCGCGCCTGTGGCTATCGATGCCGAGGCGAGGGCGATGATGATAGCCATCGCAACTGCGGCGGAAGCGGTTATGGCGGCGACCAGCGCCTCGCAGGTGGGGATGAAAAGGGCGTTCACGACCACTGCGATGCCGGAAGCATAGGCGGCGGATTTAAAGTTATGCATCCACGATAGAATAATCCCATACATAATAGTCGATACAAGCACAGAAACGATCTCCGCCCTGCAGAGAGGATGCATCCGCCTCAAAAAACCGATCATAAAAACTCTCTCCAAAATGTGCCGTAAAGGTTGTATCGTATAATTAGGGTCAGGAATCGCACGGAAGCAAATCCTTTTTGTTTTCACCTTTCACTTGTCCTCTGGGTTTCAAATTGTATTATATTGTTAAAAAGGTTGTGAAAAAATAATACATGCAGGGTATATCTTCTTTCCCGCTGAAACTCACCCCCTAACCCCCTCTCTATGATAGAGATGGGGAACAACAAGCCTCGTAATGAGTTATCTCCTCTCTATGATAGAGAGGAGACCAAGAGGTGAGTTTAAAAGAAGTGGTGATTTCATTCAATAATGTGTTTTTCACAAAGCTTTTAATTCGTTATTTCATAAACCGGTACATGCACAATTTTCGCACACTACCATAAGGAGATTTTTTTATGTCAATGCTCGACCGTATCGTGGAATCGGGTGTTGTTGCCGCAATCCGCGCCGACAGTTCTGAACGCCTGATCGATGTTGCCGCTGCTCTGGAAGCCGGCGGCGCAAAATTTATAGAAGTCACCATGAACACGCCGAATGCGCTCAAAATGATCGAAATCCTTTCGGACAAAATGGGCAGCCGGGTCGGTGTCGGAGTCGGAACCGTTCTTGACCCCGAAACAGCCCGCGCCGCCATTCTTGCCGGAGCCGAATATATTGTGACCCCGACACTCAATCTCAAAGTCATCGAAATGGCAAAACGCTATTCCAAGCTCATTTTCCCCGGGGCGTTCACCCCGACCGAAATCCTCACCGCGTGGGAAGCCGGAGCGGACATTGTCAAAATATTCCCGGCGAATGTCCTGGGACCGGGGTATCTGAAAGATATTCACGCTCCCCTGCCTCAGATCAAATTCATGCCGGTCGGCGGGGTTTCGATCGAAAACTGCGGCGAGTTTATCAAAGCCGGCGCCTCTGCGGTTACCGCCGCGAGCTGCATCGCGCCGAAAAAAGACATCGCCGAGGGCAACTGGGATAAAATCACCGGTCTGGCAAGCCAGATGATCGCCAACATTCAGGCCGCGAGGAAAAAGTAATAAAACAAGGAGACAGGAGCCAGGAGTCAGGAGCCGGAATAAAAGACTGTCTGAACCATGATTCGCTTGATTGCAGGATTCACTTGATTATATGCTGAACCCCTGCCGAAAGACTTTTTTCCATTTGTTTTTGTCTTTCATCCTGGCTCCTGACTCCTCCATTCTTTTTTTACGAGGGTTACAATGACCAGACGGATAGGCTGTTACACCGGAACGAAGGAGATTCTCGAAAATCCCCGGTATATCGATGCCCTTCAGGAAAAGCTCGGCGTTAATTTTCTTTTGGCGGGAGCGCCGATAAACATGCCGGAACGGCTCCGTGAAATGAATCCTCTGGAAAGCGGAGTGAGCATGTATGCCCAGCACGCCGATGATGATTCGGAGCTGGTTCGGGCGATCGAGGAAACCCATCGCCGGGGGATGAAATTCTGGCTCTATTTCTCGGGACATCATAACAGTAAAACCGACCGCACGGTCATGGCGGAAACGTTCGAAGGGGTAAAATTCTGCGATCTGCCGCAGATTCCCTACTGTCTTTCTCAGGGCGAGCTGACCACCTGTTTCGAGAAACCCCGGGTGAAAGAGTACGAAAAAGCGCTTTTCGGGTATGCCGCCGGGAAATATCCTGTGGACAGCATGTATGTTTCCCATACACGCTACGCCACACCGTCTTTCTGGACGAATCTTTTCGGGTGCGGATGTAGTTACTGCCGTGAGGCGGCGGGCAATTCCGGCTACGATTTCGAGAAAATGCGCGCATCAATGACCAATCTCCGCCGGAAGCTTGAAAAGCTGGATAGGAAAACGCTCGAAAACGCCGCGAAATTCCGTCTGACTCTCGGAGATTTTCTTACCCTGCTCGGCGAAGATAACGGGGTGCTGGACT
>JBAYHX010000354.1:0-3797 GCA_041665965.1 Candidatus Latescibacterota bacterium | reverse complement strand
TATAGACCACAACAACAACCATTTAGGCTATGTCGGTTTTAAGGAGGGCGAGTGGTTCTATCCGAAAGGCTTCAAACGGGATACACTATATAATCTGTTCCGTCAGCAGAAGGAAGCGGTAATTGTAGCGGTGTCAGTGCTTGATGTTGTCCACCTTTACAGCCTGGGTTTTCCGTTCGTTGTCGGCCTCATGGGAAAGTCGGCGACTGGAACACAGCTTGAACTATTGCAGCGATTCAAACGGATTCTGCTTTTACATCCAGAGCCGGATAATATACGAAATCGTTTAAGCGAGTTTGCTTTTATCAAAGCCCCGAAGTTTGATAAGCCCACCCTCGAACTAACAAAAGACGATGTTTCTGCACTGTTTTAATCTGCAATTATAATCCCTTTAGAAATCCTTCCCATCTTGTCTAAAATCTTCCTATCCCTTCCATTTCCCCAGCAAAAACAGACGGTTATCTTACCTCTGTACCCCTAAACAATGGAGGTGTGACATGGGGAATCATAAAAACAGAGGCATCTTTGCTTCGGTATTCCGCGAATTGTTTGTTGAAATACCCAAAGTGGGGATTCAACAAATCACAGGATCGACACCGAAGCGAAAAAAACCAACTACTGGTCAGACCATTTATGTGACTATTGAACGTCATCACCACCACCATGAGTGGCACAAGCCGGAAGTAAAAAAATAGCCCCCGCCATTAAGACGGGGGCTTGAATAATCAAGAGAGGAGGCCGTGACGGTCACTAGTACTGTCCGGCTTCTGTCTCTTTGCAGGTTTGGTGGCTGCGGTCTTGAGGCCCAACATGAGAATTTCCCGGTCGAAGAAAATGCTTCCCGCTAGCTTGAAATAACCGGGTATTACACCCTTTTTCTGGTAAACCCATTTCTGGCATTTACCAAGCAGCAGGGCGACTTCACCGACCGAGAGGTAGGGCTTATCCATAACATCCTCCGTTATGTTTCCCTAATCCTCACTGTTAATCATCACCTCAAATTTTTTAGAGTAAATACAAAACCGCCTCCACTTTATACCTACTATCACGAGCAAGAAATATAATATCAGAAAGGAGAAAAGCAATGGGTGTTTACAAACGAAAACTATCGAAAGGTATCCGGTATTTCTTCTCTGGTCAGTACAAGGGGCAGAAATATTTTAGCAGGGCCACTTATCTGACAAAGACGGATTGCCAGAAAGCTGAACGCGAACATCTCCAGAAACTTGACACCGAGGTTCAAAAAAATCCCGGCAACCTCTCCATCTTCCAATTGATAACGTCCAGGCTTGACGAGCTAAAGAACAACAAGAGCAAAAGTTATTACAAGGAAAGCAAAAGGTACTTCAAACTGCTTCTTGACTATACCGGCAATGTGCCGGTTACAGACATTACCAAAGTCCAGGTGAACCACATTAGCCAGACTTTAGCCCGCTACTTGAAAGCCAGAGGCAAAACCAATCATAAGGCCAATGCTTGCTTGCGTTCTTTGAAAGCGCTTTTCAATTTTGGGATAGTCATCTACGATATTGAAATGCGGAATCCCTGTCTCGGGATTAAGATGTTGCCAGTGGACATCAAGCTGAAATATATTCCACCGGATGAGGAGATACGCGCCGTCAAGGAGCATTGCGATAGAGAAGAGGCTTTTCTGATTGATTTCGTTGATCAGACTGGATGTAGGATAAATGAAGCTGTACGTTTGACTTATGAGGACATAGAAGGCGACCTTCTCACGTTATGGACCCACAAAGCTAAGAATAGCAACCTGACGCCGAGAAGAATTCCCATACCACTTTGCTTGAAGGATAAGAAGAAGGGGAATGGCAAAGTCTTCAAACGATGGGTTTCGCTTCCGCGTTTTCTATCAGACAAAATCACCGAGTTGGGATTTAAAAAGTGGGGTTTTCATAACCTCCGGCATCGCCGCGCTTCTCTCTGGGCTAAAGAGGGAAGGACTTTACTGGAAATCATGCAACTATTGGGTCACTCCAATCTTTCAACCACCCAGAAGTACCTGCAAATACTGGGACATATAAAGTTGTAGCGGACTCGTCAGAGACGCATCAGTGGACTAATCAACGGACTCGGTTTGGCTAAAGATGGCTAGAGTCTATGGGAAAAAACGCGGAAAATAGGGTAAAATCTGCCAAAATATGGCACTATGTAAGTTGCTGAATTTCTTGTAAGTTGCGGTGTATATTGATATTCCGCAATTTACTATATTTGGGACTCAAAATCCGCCGATCGCAAGGTCATGGGGGTTCGATTCCCCCCTTCGGCACCAGAATAATGAAAACCACTTAGAGAAATTCCACTAAGTGGTTTTTTATTTTATGATCTCTGGGGCAAATGGTTTTAAACCGTTCCGTTTTTTTTCCAATTTAACCCATTTTCCTATAGTTTAAACCATCTATTTGCCAGAAAACTGCCAAGAATCTATTCACAATAGCCAATTTTTCGTTTCTACCATCCTTTTTTCTATCACAACTAAACTTATTTGTAATAGAGGAGCCTTTTGCAAAAGTATTTTTTTGAAGGCAGCCCCTTTTCTGTCCTCCGGACATCCTTCCCCCGGAGGGGGCAGGATAACACTGTGGAGCAACAAGTTCCCTTGCCCCCTTTGGGGGAAAGGGATTGAGGGTTAGGGGGCTGAAGTAATAAAACTTATCATTTTTTCGTTTCCAAAACGACTTTTGCAATTAGCTCAGAGGATAAAATACTATACTTGACAACATACACAATGAATAGTATAATTTAATACACCGTTGATGATACTATCACCTAAGCGTGAGAAAAATGCTAAAAAAACAACTCGATCTTTTCTGTTCAGGGAATGAATCCGAAGCAATTCCACGGAATCGTCTGTTGCAGAAGCATATTCCCCCACATTTCTCCCCGGATTATATCATTCTTGCCAAAGGAAGCATTGATTCTCTCGAAAGAAAAGTCTTCGTAGATCGAATTTGCTCTTTTTTCCCTCAGGCGACAATTGAAGAACGTCTCGATACACCGCATAACAGGATTGTTATCGGTGATGAAAGCAATGCGTTCAGTCGTCATGTCAAAGGGAAAAAGACACTGGTGCTTGGTGTGATGAATAGTGCTGTGCGGTTATCGAATGAATCGGGCAACACCTGTCCGAATTACTGGCACTATTCTGTTTTTGGTTTTTGCCCATTTGGATGCGCTTATTGCTATCTTGCCGGAACGCCAGGAGTCTGGTATTCGCCTTCTGTTAAAATCTATGTCAATCTCCCGGAAATTATTAGCGCCATTGACAAACAGGCAAGGGTTATAGCCTGCCCCGTTTCTTTCTATCATGGTAAATTGCAGGATGGCCTCGCTTTGGAACCGATAGCCGGTTACATGAAGATGTTGATACCTTTTTTTGCAAGGCATCCATTTGCCCGTCACATTATCCTTACAAAATCAGATGCTGTAAATTCCCTTTTGTCGCTCGATCATGGTGGTCACACGATTCTGAGCTGGAGCCTGAATCCTCCGGAGATTGCGCAATTTTACGAGCCAAATACACCTTCAATTGGGGCGCGCATTCATGCGATGAAGCTTTGCGCCGATAAGGGATATCCCATTCGTGCAGTGCTCATTCCGGTAATCCCTGCCTCAGACTGGAAAAGATTATACAGTGATTTCCTCGATCGTGTGCTATCGGAAATCTCTCTGACCCGGTTGACAATCGGCGGAATCTGCAGTTATTCGCACGCAAATAAACTGATGACGCAGCGCATCGGACATGAAAACGCTATTTCCGAGCACATGTCGGATCGATCTTC
>JBAYHX010000353.1:0-3805 GCA_041665965.1 Candidatus Latescibacterota bacterium | reverse complement strand
GTTGATTTCAAACCCGATGAACTGGCAGAAGAAGATGTACCCGATTTGGAAGCTGACAGGGAAACCGCGTTGAATATCCTGGAAACGTCTGAATTGCCTTCTCTTGATGAATCGGACGGCAAGTCTGATATCGATGCCCCAACCGAGACAATTATTTCAGAAAAAAGTATTGAAGAACCAATAAAACAGGAAGAACCTGATTTCCTCGGCCTTTCCGGAATTCCATCCAAACCTGAAAAATCCGCCAAACAGCCTTCCCCTTCTTCCCGGACTGATGTGCTTTTTGACGGGGTAACGATGGATTTTGATGACCAGATCGATTTGGTAACTCACGCAGAACTTCTTCTTGCTCAGGGAAAGCGTAAAGAAGCAGCAGAAATTTTTCATCAGTTATCGGAGAAAAAGGGAGTAACGCACTGGGTAAGCAAACGGCTCCGGCAGTTTAGTCTGACGGATAATTGATTGTTTCAGAACTGACCACCCGACAACAGATGCTCTGATATAGCGATTAGTGGTATAATTAGAATATTTTTTATTTCTACTGCGCCGTCTTTTCTGCTTTCTTGTTGTTGATCTGTTGCCCATTCAAAATTCATCCCTTTGATATCATGGTATGTTTTCCCCATCCAGTTTTCTTCCCGCTGGGATAAATGCTTGACAGAAGAGCCTTTTGTCTATTATATATAGATGCAATCATAGACTCTTCAGGCGGATTTTGCCGGAGCTTATCACCCGGAGGCTGTGTGTTTGAAAGAATCGCAGGCCAGGAATATGTGAAAGAGGTGCTCGTTTTCATGCTGGAAACGGGGAAAATACCGCATGCTCTCCTATTTTCAGGGCCTTATGGTTCCGGAAAGGGTGAAACAGCCCTCGAGTTCGCCCGTATGCTTCTCTGCACAAAGGCTCCGCTTTCCGGCTGCAACAGTTGTTCTGCCTGCGTTCGGGTTTCGCGTCTTGAGCATCCAGACCTTCATCTGCTCTTCCCTTTTCGAAGCAGACCGGCAAAGGATAAAGAAGCTGAATGGCTTGAGGATCTTCAGAAACACCGCGAGCTTTTAAAGGAGGATTACCCGCCGCTTGTTTATGAAAAAGCTCGTGTTCTTGTGGTAGAACTTGTCAATGAGGTGTATGAGCGTTTACTGGAAAGTTCTTTCGAAGGCGGCCGCAGGGTATGCATCATTCACCTTGCGGAACGATTGAATGAAAAAACAGGCAACATGCTTCTTAAAATCATGGAAGAACCGCCGGAAGGCGTTCATTTTATCCTGACAACAGAACGGGTTTCCTCAGTTTTGCCGACTATTGTTTCACGGGCGTCGGTTCTTCGGTTCAGGCGTTTAACCGAAAGGGAAATCGAAGAATATCTTGAAAAAAATTCTGATTTAACCGCAGAAAAGAGGAAAACCTGCGCTCTTTTCAGCGAGGGCAGCATCAAAACTGCGAAAGCATATGCATTCCAGAACAAGGAAGATTTACGGACAAAGTCGTTCGAAATCTACCGGAGTGCGGCGCTGGGCGGTCCCGATGCAGTGATTACAGGCATCTCTCCTTTTTTGTGGTTCAAGAACGCGCTTGAGGCTGAGGAGTTGATCAACGGTTTTGCTCTCTTTACGCGTTCTGTACTTGAGCTGAAAACAGGAATATATAAAGATGAAAAAGCGCAGCCCCAAACCCTGCGGGAGTTGGCGGATGCAACGAATCTCAATTCGCTTCACAGACTGTCGGCCAGAATCGAAAATGGCCTCGAAATGCTCGGCCGTAATGTGAATATATCAAACGTTATGACTAAACTATTATACGAGATACATGACACCTATAGATAACAATCCTTCACGTTCTTCAGAAGCTACGATTTATGAAGTAGAGTTCAAGGGAAGCAGGAAAGATTATTTCCTGCGCCCGGACAGTATTGTTCTGAAACCCTCTGATTTCGTCATTGTTCAAGCAGACCGTGGGGAACACATAGGCCGATTCAATCGTTCCGGCCTGAAATCCTTTTTCCCTCAGGTTAAAGAGTTGAAGAACATTCTCCGTCTCGCCTCCTACACTGACATCGAAATCATGATGGATAATCGGACGAAAGAGGAAGAAGCATTCGACGTTTGCCAGAAAAAAATCCTGGAGCACGATCTCAAGATGAAACTGGTGGATGTTGAATACCAGTTTGACGGCAACAAAATCTGTTTCTTTTTTACAGCAGACAAACGCATTGATTTCCGCGCCCTTGTAAAAGATCTGGCCGCAGAATACCGTACGCGCATCGAACTTCGTCAGATCGGCGTTCGTGATGAAGCGCGGCGTCTCGGCGGAATCGGAGTCTGCGGGAGAACCCTCTGCTGCAAGACCTTCCTCAACCAGTTCGAGCCGATCACAAGCCAGATGGCGCGCGATCAGAATCTGAGCCTGAGCCCATCCAAAATCAGCGGACTCTGCGGAAGACTCATGTGCTGCCTGGCATTCGAAGAAAATTTCTATAAGCTTCAACAGGACATACTCCCTTCCGAGGGAGCAATGGTAAGCAATGGGAGCGAACAATACCAGGTAGTAAAAATCGATATACCCAACGAATATTTCGTTCTCCGGAATGAAAATGGTATCGAGAGCACCCACGGTATGAGCGAATTCCCTCTTTTCCGTTCAATTAAGACACAGGAAAGTGACGAAGGAGAGAAATGCAGCGGATGCGGGAATGAATGCATGAATAATCCCACGGATGAGAACCAAAATCCGGAGGCGTTATCTTAATGAAAAAACAAAAATTTTATATAACCACAGCGATCGATTATGTAAACAGCCTGCCCCATATCGGAACAGCGTATGAAAAGATCGCGGCGGACTGTATAGCGCGGGCAAAACGGCTTCTTGGATATGATGTCCGGTTCTGTATGGGGACTGATGAGCATTCCATAAATGTAAAGAAAAAGGCGTTGGAAAGCGGCCTCGATCCCAAAGCGTACGCCGACCTCATGGCCCCCCGTTTCCAGGAAATCTGGAGAAAGCTTTCGATCTCGTATGATGATTTCATCCGTACCACCGAATCCCGTCATATCACCGGAGTAACCGAACTTTTCAAAAGAATCGATAAAGCCGGGGATATTTATTCGGATGTATATAAAGGCTGGTACTGCGAGGGATGCGAGGCGTTCATTCAGGAAAAAGACCTTGTCGAGGGAAAATGTCCGAATCACGCACGTGTTCCCTCCTGGATAGAAGAACGGAATTATTTCTTCCGGCTTTCAAAGTACGGCCAGCCCCTTTTCGAACACATTCGTAATCATCCGGATTTCATCCGTCCGGAAACGCGTAAAAACGAAATTCTCCGTCTTATCGAAAGCGGCCTTGAGGATATCAGCGTTTCACGTTCGGGTTTCGACTGGGGGATTCCGCTGCCGGAGGATCCCGGCCATGTAGTGTATGTCTGGTTCGATGCGCTGATCAATTATCTCTCCGCGCTCGGATTTGGAGGAAGCGACGAAACCCTGGTTCAGAAATATTGGCCCGCCGATCTTCATGTTGTCGGAAAGGATATCACACGTTTCCATTGTGTAATCTGGCCCGCCATGCTTATGAGCGCCGGGATTCCCCTGCCGGTTTCGGTTTACGGCCACGGGTTCATATACCACCGTGGGGAAAAGATGTCGAAAAGCCTTGGCAATGTACTGTCTCCCCTCGATGTGGCTGACCGGTTCGGCGCAGACCCGCTTCGGTATTTTCTCCTGCGCGAGGTAGTGTTCGGCAACGACGGCGATTTCACTTACGACCGTTTCATCGAACGCTACAACAGCGACCTCGCGAACGATCTTGG
>JBAYHX010000352.1:0-3825 GCA_041665965.1 Candidatus Latescibacterota bacterium | reverse complement strand
TGAACGAAGAAATGCTGGCGTCAATATTAGTACAGAGAGACGCAGAAGCAGAGAACGGCGGGAAATTCTCAGAGATCCTGACCAGACTGCCGGGAGGCTGCGGACCGTTTCAATGTTTGAAGGGCTATCCACTGGTCAGCTCATGAATCTTCTGCATATCTGTTCAAAACATATTTATGCGCGGGGACAAACGATTTTCAGCGCGGGAGATGAGTCGAATTTCATGTTTGTTCTGGTACAAGGCAGACTGCAGATGGTATTCCCGAACGGAACGGTAATGGACAACGATAGACCCCCGGAAGTAGTGGGGGAGCTTGGTCTTATTATCGGAGATCGCCGAACGGTCACTGTCGTCGCTGCTACAGACTGTATAGTTCTTTTATTTGGGAAAGAAGAATTATTTCGTGTTTTTCACGCAGATACTGACCTTTGGACAAAGGTTCTGACTAATATTATACGAGAACAGACTGTAAATCTGCGGACTGAAAATGATATTCTTAAAAACTTGCAGCGGAAGAGAGTATTTCAGGTTCTGTGATTTTTCAAATTCTCATAACCTCAAATACGGGTGCGTGTTTTTTTGAGTCTGCATCTGAAATATCTCTATTTACCTTTGTTTTTTTTTTGCACAAGTCGCCATGTTAAAAAGGGAAAGATTTCATTTCTTTCCTTCGGTTTTTTTTACTTCCTCCCAGAGCGCATCCATCTCCTCGAGGGAAGCATCCCCGAGCTTTTTACCCCGTTTGGGAAGCTCCTGCTCGATATACCTGAATCGGCGCTGGAATTTATCGATGGTCTTACGGAGCGCGTCTTCCGGGCAAAGCGAAACAAACCGTGCAAGATTCGCCACAGCGAAAAGGAGATCGCCGAGTTCTTCCTCCATATCGGCGCGGCAGTTTCGGCTGCTGGCTTCCTTGAGTTCCTGAAGCTCTTCCTCGACTTTCATCATAACTTCTTCTGTTCGCGCCCAGTCGAATCCTACCCGTGACACTTTCTCCTGGATACGGCGGGCTTTGATAAGGGCCGGAAGGTTTTTGGGAAGGCCGTCGAGCACCGACCCGCCTTCTTTTTTCTCTCGTTTTTCACGACGCTTGATCTCCTCCCAGTTTCTGACCACCTGAGCGGAATCTTCGGCAACAGCTTCTCCAAAAACATGAGGGTGACGTCGTTTTAGCTTATCGACGATACCCCGGATAACATCTTCTATCGTGAAACGTCCCGCACGATCGGCAATTTCCGCATGAAACACCACCTGAAGAAGGACATCGCCGAGTTCCTCGGCCAAATGCTCGTCAGAGCCGGAATCGATAGCCTCGATTGTCTCGTATGCTTCTTCGATAAGGTACGGTTTCAGACTTTCATGAGTTTGTTCACGGTCCCACGGACAGCCGCCGGGAGCCTGAAGTATTTTCATTACCTCTACAAGTTCTTCAAAAGATGACATATATTCTCCTTCGTTATACGGGTAAATTACCTTCCATACAATGTACGAAAGTTTGGCAACGGGAGCAATTCATGAAAATTAGTATTGCTTTTTCTCTGCCGCTTTCTTAATGTGGGGGAGTGTTCAGTTTCTATAAGCGAAAGAATTCCTCGCGGCTCTTTTGCGAGGCGGTTTGATACGAAAAACTTCATAATTCATAGAGATATATCCTTTGGAAAGGAAGAAACGCGCATGGATTCGAAACAATCCCGCCGGACGTTTATAGGGGGAGCAGCGCTTGCTGTCGGTGCAGCCGCCGCAGGAGTGAATGCCAAGCAGACATCCCAATCGGCAAAACCCAAGAAAACCCGCGCAACCGTTGAACTTATGAATGTCGGGGTTATCGGAGTGGGTGTCAACAGCCACTTGAACTACAGTATTTATTCCCCGACCATCAATCCTGTCGAGCCGGATATCTGGCCGGTGCGTTCCACCAATATGAACATCAGCCATTGCTGGGATTCGAGGCCTGAGGTCGCCGAGGCATACGCAAAAAAGTATAAGTGCGAGGCGGTCAAGAATTATTATGACATGGTAGACAAAGTGGATGGGATGATTTTCGAGGGATTGAACGAAGTTAAGTGGTGGCCGCAGTTAACCAAACCGTATCTGGAAGCCGGAATCCCCAGTTTCATCGCGCGTCCCTTTGCGCTGAGTATGAAAGCCGCCAACGAGATAGTGGATCGCGCAAAGAAATATAACACCCCGATTCTCTGCACCGACGAGCGTGAATATATCAAAGAAGCCCAGGTCGGAAGGTGGAAGGTAGAGGAACTGCTCAAAGAGAAACGAAATATTCTCGGGACCAACGGCGACAATTCTTCGGACAACTATCCCCAGTATGCATCTCACGGCCTCTATTTCATGCTGGCCATTCTGGGGCTCGATGTGGCGCAGGTAAGTTTTCAGGCGGACAGCTGGTGGCGTGATGCGCTCCCGGGAGTGAAAGGCAACGGGATGCACTGGGGCCTGTTATCCCTTCAGTATAATGGGATAAAGATCGACGGGGTCGGCGAACAGACAACTCCCTTTGTCGCCACCCAGCAGCAGATCGTTGGACAGCGCGCTAACGCCGGCATGAAAATCTATTATTCCGGCGGCTGGTGGGATATCATGAATTACTGGGAGGCAGGCGAGCCTCTGAACCGAATCTACCAGCTTTTCTTCCCAACGATATTCGCCATGCAAAGGATGTTCGAGACGAGAAAGATGCAGTGGAGCTACGACTATATCCTGCAGAAAACCCGTATTTTCCTCACAGGATTCAAATCTCATGTGGACCACAACGGCCAGATGATACGGGTGGCAGACCTTCCCGATAATTGGGAAGCGCCGCATTTCGCGCCGAACTGGATCGACGAAAAGATCTTTAAGTAGCGAATAACGTTCATAGAACGAGGCACAGATGCTCAAGAGTATCTGTGCCTTTTTTATTAACTTCCCAGCATTCCCTTTTTCAGGTTATCGCTGGGCGGATTTTTCCCGAACCAGACCGAGAAAAGCCCCTCCATGAAATCTTTCCCCTGGATGATTCCTTTCACCTTTCCCTTGACCGAAACCTCGGTTCCCTGTCCCGGAATATAGGTGATGATTATCTTTTCCCCGCTTTTTACCGGCTCGGTAAAGAAACCGTTGAATGTGTTGATCCGGTCCTGCAGGGCTGCTTTCTGTGCGGAAGCGTTTTTCTCGAATCCCTCGTTCCATGCTTTCACCAGATCATTGGGGCCGACATTATTGTAAATGAAATGGAGCACCACACGTTTCGTCTGGTCGGAAGAAATTATCTCTTCAGCGGAATTCGTGGTTTTCTCCAGGTAAACCGCCCCAAGGTATACATTGATAACAAGCTTTTTACGGAGACCGATGCCGTTCAGTTTGCAGGTTGTTCCGCCGATGGTTTCGGTATCGGGGAAAGTCACCCCCTTATATTCGCGGGCAAAGCTTGACCCAGCAATTACAAAGGAGAGGATCAGAGCGGAAACACCAACCAGGATCAGATGATATTTTTTCATATAATCTCCTTTCAAATGATAAGGATAGATGTAAGAAAAATAGGTTCATTCCTTTTTACCTAATTTCTATGATCATTTCTTTCCAAGCGCTCTGCGAATAAGGTTCCGCCGTATCGATTCGTTGTAGGGCAGGGCATCATCCCCGCCGAGGCTGTCGAGCTTTACCTGACGCCCGGAAAGCCGTGAGACATTTGCCGCTACCAGCGCACGGTGCTGTTCCAGAATGGCCTCGTAGGGACGGGGCGGTTTCCGCTGGGTATAGAAGTCATAGAGCGCGAAAAACATGTAATACATAACGCTGGTATCGGTCATCCCGGCCTCGAAAATCTT
>JBAYHX010000351.1:0-3847 GCA_041665965.1 Candidatus Latescibacterota bacterium | reverse complement strand
GCGCAATCGTTTCTTCCACCGATGCGGCTGCAGTATTTGCAATACTACGATCACGCGGGGTCGGGCTTAAAGGTCATCTCAAACCCATCCTTGAGGCAGAGGCAAGCAGTAATGACGCGATGGCGGTGTTACTCACTCTGTCATGTATCGGTTTAATAACAAATTCATCACATTCGTGGATGAATTTTATTCCTTTTCTGGTAACCCGTTTGTTTCTGGGGGTAATAATTGGTGCCGCAATCGGATATGGTGCCGGGCATATTTTCAACTGGGTGCGTCTCAGAATCGAGGGCTTGTATCCTGTTTTGAGCCTGAGCATTGTTCTCCTGAGTTATGGCTTGAGCGAATTGTTGAACGGAAACGGATTCCTTGCGGTCTATGCGACCGGTATAGTTTGGGGAAATATGGATTTTCCGAACAAGCGTTATCTTGTTAAATTTCATGACGGTATCGGATGGCTGATGCAAGTCATTATGTTTCTCGTCCTCGGATTGCTTGTATTTCCATCCCGTCTTCCAATGGTTGCACTTTCCGCTATGCTTGTATCTGTTTTTCTTATGTTCGTGGCACGTCCCATAGCAGTATATCTATCGCTTTTACGGAGCAGTTTCACTCTGCAGGCACAGACTCTTATTGCATGGACGGGTTTGAAGGGATCGGTGCCTATTATTCTTGCCACATTTCCTTTTATGGCCGGTTATAAACACTCAGAAATGATGTTCGATATGGTTTTTTTCATTGTTCTGAGTTCCGTTTTTTTACAGGGAACGACCATGATGCTGATGGCGCGGTGGTTGAAAGTCGACGAACCGCTGGTTGCCCGCCCGCACTATCCGATTTCATTTGAAAAAACAGCCGATGTGAAAAGCGAAACTCGTGAGATCGATATTCCGCCGGATGTTTCCGCAGTCGGCAGGAAAGTGTCTGAACTTGGATTATCACACGATGTTCGCATTCTTCTTATAATGCGTGACGAATCCTTTATTGCACCGAGAGGGGACACGCGAATCGAAGCGTTCGACACGCTTTTGTTCATGGGGAACAGGAGTGAGATACAAAAAGCGAAAATAATTTTGCTCTCGTATCAACCGAAAAAGGGCGAAATGTTTTAATACACAGGATCGAAATTCAGTATCCCCGCTTCTTTACCTGTTCGATCCGGTTAGCCCGCTGCTCTGCGCCGCCTTTGAGAGCGCCGGTCGAGAGAACGCCCGGAGTGTTTCCCGTTCGCTCCATGATATCCTGAGCAAGTTGCACCATAGTCGCCCAGAACATCAGATTTACCAGAATTCCCGAGGTTGGGCATACTTTTTTTTCTTCTCCCGGAACTGCAAAAAAACCATACGTGTCACCTATTCTGCCAAGATGAATATCGGCCTCATCCGGGACAGTTTTTCCTTCCGGCTTTATCCCATTCACTGTCGACGGGCCGATCGAGGCGATTTTTAACCCCGAATCGCGGAATTTTGCGAGCATTCGAAGATCTACCTCGTCATCGGGACGGTAGATGCCCATGATCATATAATCCCCCGCCGTTCCTTTGAAATTCGTATCGTCGGCAAAAGTAGCATTGATGAGCGCGAGTCCTCCCCGTTTTGCATCGGCTTCACCGGAAAGCGCTTCACGGTACCTGCTGTACACATAGAGCTTCCCGCCCGCCAGAATACGGTCGGCGGCGCCGGCGGCGATAGCCTTTACCGTGTCCGTCTCGCGCCCGATCTGCCTGATTTCACGGATCACCTCATTGATATAGGACACCGCCAGCGGCTTTTTGAGGTTCACCCGACGGATTTTTTCGGAAAGAACAGGCTCATCGCCTTTGACTTTGACCGGAATACCCTCCGAAGCAAGCAGCCTGACCGCATCGGCTGTCATCGCCCAGTAGGTCAGCATATTGAGCGCTGCCGATGTCGGCCCCAGGAGTGCGGTCTCGCCGGGAAGATCGATAAGAGCGCCATAGATATTGGTATAGGTTTCGATCCAGAGATCGGAATATTTTCGGATCAGAAGCTTCCGGTTATCATCGGTCAAGAGCTCCTGATGTTCGATATCTCCGCACCACGGATTCGGGCCTCCGATGATATAAATACCCCTTTTGCCGATGTCATCGTCGAGCGGCTTTCGTATCACATTGATGAGGAGCAGGTCCCCCTTGTGCGGCTGGACGGAGGGCGTACCCAGGGTATAGCCGACAACGAACAGGCCGGTATCCCCGGGACGGTCGGGGAACAAGTCGCCGTCGAAAGAATGCCCTGTCTCCCACTGGCAGAAACATTTTCCTCCGCTTTTATATACACGTGCGATGTTCTCCGAAGCTTTCAGCATGCTGCCCTGCTGATTGTCACGGATTTTTTCGAACAGTCCGCACACCCGGTCAAGATATTCCCTGCTGAGATTTCCATGCTTCTTCTGCATGGTTTCCGCCATTCCCGGAAAACAACTCACGCCCAGAAAGGGAATAATTTTAATGACATCGCGCCTGTTCATGAAAGTGACCTTACCGGTATTTGAACGAAAGAATTCGAACATAACCCGTGTACAACCGTTGTATTTTAAAAGATTAATGAACGGTACCCTGCAAATCAAGGGAAAAAGAAACAATACTAGTCGATACACCATATTATCCCTGCAAATAACGAAAAATCGGCCTGTGCAGTCTCCCTTCGCTTCTTGACTTATTCCTGGACCGGCATTACCTTATAGATATAAGCATAAACGATCGGGAATATCCATTCAAAATGGTTTCAATTATGTCCGAAAAAGGCTCGCCCCGTCATAAACTTGATATGATTGCGTATGCAGTCATCTGTGTCATGGTGATACTTGTTATCATCTGCCTGCAGTCGATGGATATGTTTCAAAGAGCCGAATTCGCTTCCCAGGATTTACGGTTCCGATGGAGAGGTTCCGAGCCGGAATCCGACAAGATTGTGATCGTGGCGATCGATGCCCAGACGCTTAATTCGATGGGCAGTATCGGTATGCCGGAGAGAAAGTATCATGCAAAGCTCATCGAGAATTTATACAGGGCCGGCGCGAAAGCGGTTCTTTTCGATGTCCTCTTTCTCACCTATACCGGGAAATCGGTTGATGACGGCTTGCTTTCTTCGGTACCTTCAGATCAGGATACTATTCTGGCTGAAGCATTAATGATGTATCCAGAAACAATAATTGCCCGTAAAGAAAAAGTTCCCATCGAACGTTCTTCAAACAATTCCATCTCAGAAAATCCTATTCCATTTTCGTTGTTTTTGAATCATAAACAACTCGCCTTTGTCGATATGTACATTGATTCAGATTCATTTGTACGAAGAGCCAAGCTTATTACCAGTGACATAGATCCGCAGCTGGGATGGAATTATTCTTTTGCCCTGCGGGCGGCAATGTACGCAATGGACGCGGATACCGCCTGGGTTGATACTAAAAAGCATCTTATTCATGTTGGCGACCGTCTTATCCCGATTGATGACGACAAAACCATGATTATCAATTACTGTATGGATGAGAGGCAGTATGATTTAGAAGGTGGATATGTATCGTACGAACAGGTTCTTGATGATCAGAGCGAATATGGTCTCAAAGCTCTTATGGACATAAACAGGTTCAAGGATAAAGTAGTTTTGGTCGGGGCTACTTTCCCTGATTCAAAGGATGTTCTTCTTACACCGTTTTATATGGGAACGAAACTATATTCCAAAGCAGAATTCCCCATGTACGGAGTTCATGTTCATAAGAACATCGCGTCCACAATCATCGATAATCGTTTCATCCCTCCTGTAACCAAAGGACAAATATTTCTCCTCATCGTTATCATGGCAATGATTGCAACTGTGGTCAATTATCGATT
>JBAYHX010000350.1:0-3860 GCA_041665965.1 Candidatus Latescibacterota bacterium | reverse complement strand
GCTCAATTGCGACAGACCTCAATACCGGCAAAGCAGAGGTAATTAAAAATGGAAGCCTTGCCCGTGCCATACAGGCGTCAACCACTATTCCACTTCTGTTCAATCCGGTTGAATGGGATGACAAGCTGCTGGTGGACGGCGGGCTGGTCAATAATCTTCCGGTAGATGTTCTGAGAGACATGGGCAGCGATTTTGTCATCGCCGGGGCTATCGAGGAGAGTATGCACTCTCCTGATGAATTAAAAAATCCTGTAAACATCGCAGACCAGATTACCAGTATTTCCATGCGCAACATAACCAAGTTATCCCGTGAACGTGCGGATTTTGTCATAAGCCCCGATATGGAAGGTTTTTCATCCACAGATTTTTCACAGATTCACGAGATGATAGATCGGGGAAGACAAGCGGCTTTGAATGCAGTTCCCGCCCTTCTTGATTCACTTTCTAAATTTAAAGACAGATATCGAAAAACATTCGTTGGTGAAATAAAAATAATACCCGAAGCAGAAAAGGATTTTGTTTCCACTATCATCGGAAGAGTTATAACCGCCAATACAGACAATTCCTGGCCGGGTATACTGGAAGGCATCGAGGAACTCTGGACAACGGGACGATACTTCTCGATCAAAGGAAATCTCGATAGAAACTCCCGGGCGCTTAGTATTGAAGTTACCAGAACGCCTTTGTATGTCTCCATGCATACCCTTGGAAAAGACTCTGGGTCTGTTATCGATACCACGGAAGTATTTTCTTTCGGCAATAATTTATCTTTATCCCTGCATGGCGTTATCGACTGTGTCAATGCTCAGATGCGCCTTATCCAGTCAAGGGGATATTCTTTCGCTCATATAACCTCACAGGAAATGAGCGCGGCTAATGACACGCTGAAAATGACCATTTCTGTTCCTTCACTGACTGGAATGTTCCTGGATCGGGATATCAAAACTCAATCCTCTCTGATCACCCGCGAATTTGATATGGAGGAGGGGGACACCTTTGATTTGAACAAGGTCATGGCATCGATTGACAATATTTACGGCACCGATCTTTTCGATCAGGTCACAACCGATGTGGAACCGCTGAAAGGCGGAGTCGGATTAAAAATCCATCTAAAAGAAAAGAACTGGACGGTTCTGCAGCTTGGACTCAGGTATGATGATTTTAATGCCACCGAAGGGCGTCTTTCCGTCCTGCAGGAGAATATTCTGGGGTTAGGTAACCAGTTGGGCGGCGTCCTTCAGCTCTGTGACCGCAACCGTCTGTTTATGGTGGAAAACAGAAGCGACCGTGTATATAAATCACTTTTAACTTTCAGCATAAAAGCTTATCAGCATCTCCGTAAACGACCTGTTTATGATGATCGCCATCATGTTACCGATTACCATGATGACCGGTACGGTGTTGTCTTTTCTATCGGGCAGCAGATGGATAAACTCGGGAATATGGTTTTGCAGTTCAGGAACGAATCATCCTGGACACGCTATCCGGATTCCATGAAAGACCATAATGTGCACAGCCAGTTGCGCAGCTTTATCGTACGTTCTCTCATCGACAGTTACGACAGGTATCCTTTCCCGACGAGCGGAAAGGTGAATGTAATATATCTGGAGAATTCCTCAAAAATTCTCGGGGGCACCGAGCAATATGTAAAAATTTTCTGGGGGAACACTCAGGTAAAAACATATGCAAAAAAACATACATTTACCGGATCCCTGTTCCTGGGCACTGCCGACCCCTCGATCCCTGATAATGAAGCGTTCGCTCTCGGCGGAAACCATACCCGTCTGGACTGCTCCAATGCCGAAACCGGCGGCTCGCTTTTCTACTCGGATTTCATGGGCTTTCAGAATGAGGAAAAGAGCGGAACCCGTCTTGCAACCGCGCGATTGTCATACCGTCTTTTCATACCCCGTTATTTTTATCTGCACTTCATCTATGGCGCTGGAAATGTCTGGGCAAAGGGCGTCTCTGTCAAGGCTGATTCGATCCTTCAAAGCTATGGCGTCAAAGGATCGTTTTCCTCTCCTTTCGGGCCTATCTCGATCGGCTGGGGCATTACCTCGAAAGGCGAAGACCATGTGTACCTGACCGCAGGCTGGGAGTTTTAAAGATGGAGTTATTTACAAGACGGCAAAAGGATCATCATGCATGATGCGGCCGATACTCAAAGAGGCCAATGTCGATTATACCCTCACCGACGGAAACACTATCTGTAGAGAACTTACCGGAAATATATAGCAGTAAATCCTCTCCATAATCACGTTCCCGAAAATCCTTTTTTAGCCCGGAAAACCAATAAAATATATTGTATTGTACCACCGAGGAAGAAAATCCCCTCTGCCTGCCGGCATCTCCCCTTGTTAAGGGGAGAATTCATTTTTTACTCTTTGCAGAAAGATGCGCCACGCTTTTGCACCCCCTTAACAAGGGGGTCGCCGCACACTGAGCGGCGGGGGGATCTTTGTCCTTGAGTTTGTGAATAGATCGGGTTAGATTTTCCCCAAAAATTTCCCTTCAGTCATATCTTTGGTTTTTTACTTTCATTGCAATCATTTCATCCCGAACAATTTTATTTATTCATCATTTTTAGCTTGACATATTACGCATACTCTTGTAATATACCCATCGAAAGGAGCATATGCGTATTATGGATGAAATCGATCTTAAAATTTCCTATCTTCTCGGGCAGAACGGAAGAATCTCCAACCGTGAGATTGCCCGACGCATCGGAATCGCGGAGGGAACGGTCCGTCAGCGGCTCGCGCATCTCATCGAAAACGGGGCGCTTCGTGTTACCGCGCAGGTCAACATCGAGTCTTTTCCGGAGATGTATATCGCTCTCGTGGGAGTCAAAATCGACGGGCGGCGGCTTGCCGAGTGCGCGGAAGAAGTCGGGAAGCTTCCTTCGGTGCTGACCACGATGATTGTCACCGGAAGATACGACCTCATGGCGGTCGTTCTTGCCCCCTCACGGCGGACACTGGTGAGTTTCGTAACCGATCAGCTTTCGGAAGTTCAGGGAGTGAAGGATTCGGAGACGTATGTGGTTTTGAGGAATTTCGGCCAGTGGGTTGCGGCGGATAAAATATCTCCGCTCGTTTCCGAAAACGCGGAATTTTTTGGAAAGATGGCCGCAGATATCTGCCGGCTGGATGATTTGGACACATAATTACCCAACATCTTTCCGGTTTTTCAAGAAAGAAGGTACAGAATGAACGAACAGGGATTGATTATCGGCGTTCCGAAAGAGATACTTTCCGGTGAAAATCGTGTTGCCGCAATACCCGAAACGGTACGAAAACTCGCGGCGAAGGGAGCTTCCGTTCTCATTGAAAAAGGAGCGGGCGAGGGATCGCATTACAATGACGCTTCCTACCGTGAAGCCGGCGCTGAAATTGTGGAGGATGTCGAGGATATTTACCTCCGGTCTGCTCTTATTCTCAAGGTCAAAGAACCGAAATTCAACGCCGCGAAAGGCTGTCATGAAGTCGATATGATGCATAGGGGTCAGTATCTGGTGACCTTTCTGCATCCGGCCTCTCCCGGAAACTATGAGATGGTGAAAAAGCTCGCCGGGCAGGGGGTGATCTCTCTGACCCTTGATTCGATTCCCCGGATATCGAGAGCGCAGTCGATGGATGCGCTGACCTCCATGAGCACGGTTGCAGGGTACAAAGGGGTGCTTATGGCTGCAAACCTTCTGCCGAAATTCATTCCCATGATGGGTGTCGCTGCGGGAATGATCAAACCGGCAAGGGTATTGGTTGTCGGAACAGGTGTTGCGGGGCTTCAGGCCATTGCAACGGCAAAACGTCTCGGAGCTGTCGTTTCGGGAGCCGACATCAGGCAGGATGCCTGCG
>JBAYHX010000349.1:0-3862 GCA_041665965.1 Candidatus Latescibacterota bacterium | reverse complement strand
CTGCAGGGAACAGATACGAATTTTTACCGGCCTTCTGAATGATCTTGCGGAAAGGGGACTTCGTCCGCCGACAGCCCACATGTGTAATTCCGCCGGCACGCTGAAATTCCCTGAAGCGCACTTCGATCTTGTGCGTATCGGCCTTATGTCCTATGGTCTTATTCCTTATCCCGGAAGCGAGGAATGGTTCAGGGTAAAGCCGGTGCTTTCATGGAAAAGCAGGATTACATTCATCAAAGAAGTTCCGGCCGGATTTTCCGTTTCCTACAGCAGGACATACACAACGTCGAGGCCTTCCCGTCTGGCTACCGTACCGGTGGGATATGCGGACGGGTACCGGAGATTTCTTTCCAACCGTGGAATGGCCGTCATCCGCGGAGTGAAAGTTCCGGTCGCAGGTAGAATCTGCATGGATCAAACAGTTTTCGATATAACCGACGCCGGGGATGTCCGCGTCGACGACCCTGTTACACTCATTGGCAGCGACGGTTCGGAATCCGTTCTTGTGGAAGACCACGCCGCTCTGGGAGGCACTATCAGCCATGAAATTGTTACCGGTATCTCCGGTCGAGTTCCTCGAACCTTTATCCAAGCCTCCTGACCGTATCGCAGTGGCCGGGATGAAAACTCCCTTCGGTTCCTTTGTCATGGCCGGCGAGGGCGAAGCTCTTATACGGGCGGAAATGAATATTTCCCTCGCTGCGTTTATACATAATCTCCGCGGGCAATGGGGAACCGAAATCACGGTCGATGACGGACCATTTCGTGAGGTTATCGATCAAATGGAAGAATATTTTTCCGGTGTTCCCCTGCAAATCCGTGCGGTTGTGCGGCCGGTCACCTCTTCGGTTTTTACCCGTAAAGTGCATGAGTATCTTGCCCGTGTCCCCTGGGGGCAAACGCTTACCTACGGTGAAATGGCCGGAGAAATTGGTAATTCCAGGGCTGCACGAGCGGTCGGCGGAGCCTGCGGCAGAAATCAGGTGTTGATTGTTGTTCCGTGCCATCGGGTTGTCGCTGCCCACGGTCTCGGCGGATTCGGCGCCGGGCTGGAACTGAAAGAACATCTGCTTGAGCTGGAAAATACAGTTAGAATAAATAACTAATCGGGATCATTTGCCTGGCAACTGCCTGTTCATCCTTTCAGACTTACCCCTGCACTTGTTCACCCATATTTGAATGCCCCGAATCAATTTAATCAATTATTATCTTAATCTTCACACTTCCTGAATATATAAATACGATATTTATGCTCAATGAATTCAGCAAGGATAATGTTTATTGTCTGGGGGTAATGGATGGAGAAACACAGACTTCTGATTATTGATGATGCGACTAATTTATTACTTCTCTATAAAGAGGAGTTTCAAGAAGAAGGATATGAGGTAGATGTTGTTAACTCAATTCCTGATGCACATATCTTACTCAACATAAAATTATATGATCTTATAATTGTTGGGATAAGATTAGAAAGGGATTTTGATCATGAGAATATTTGGTCAGGATTGAATTTAATGAGAAATGAAATACCTATTATCATCGTTTCAGGAACACCGATGCACGAGTCCGGGGGAAAGCCGCTCTCTTTAATCGGGTACATCGAAAAATCATCTGATTTATTGCCCCTTAAAGAAAAAGTTTATGAACTTGTCAACAAATATGATAGTACTATCACTGTAAAAGCATAGAGTCAGAAACAATTTGAAACAGATACAGTGATAAAAATAAAGAGCTGAATATGAAAATCCTTGTTATTTCCGACCTGCATATTTCAACTGAAAACCAATTGGGCATATTCGGATGGAAAGCCGATGACTTCATCTCAGAAATTGACAGGGCTGTCAAACGGTTCGGTATAGACAAGGTAATCCTGAACGGCGATACATTCGATATTTACAGGAACAAGCTGAGAGAGATCGTTGCCTGCAACCGTCGGCTGATCGATTATTTCAAAGCCATCGATGCGGTGTTTGTCAAAGGAAATCACGATGAAGCGCTCGGCAGGGGGCGTGAATGCTATTCGATCAGAAACAGCGTAAATAAATCCATTCACATAGAGCACGGACATAAAGCCGATTTCATCAACGGAACGAGAACCGGGCGTTTACTGAGCCGTTATTTTTTCATACTCCTCAAACTACTTTTACGGAGACCGGTTATACAGACACTCTATAATTCCTTTCTGGATTTTGACGAAGGATTCAGAGGAAAAGGCAAATACGATTGTTTCAAGTATCACCGTTATGCCATGAAACTGCTGCGAAAGCACGATGTCGTCATTCTCGGGCATACCCACAAGATAGAGGTTCACAACACCTATTTCCACCGCGGAAACAAATATTACATCAATTCCGGATCCTGTTCGTTCGGGCGGTTTCAGGCGGTTGTTCTGGATACGGAATCCCTTCATTTCGAAACACTCTGTTTCGATCCCCATAATCGGACTGTACCCGCGGCAGTGCGTCACTTCGTAAGCTCTCCAGGGCGTGCGGCAATCGGCGCCGGGATAGTGGAGCCGGCCTATCAGACAGCCGTATATAAATCGGCATAATCTTTTGGTGTCGGCGATGTACTTTCTGATATACGGTTTATCGGCGCCGGTTACCCCTCAAGAGCGCTGGGAATAATCCGCTCAAATTTGAGCAGGGGCAGGAAGGAACAGCACACGAGATCGAGTCCTCGAAAAAGGTGCATTGCACAGACCTCCTCTCTTCCCCTATATTTACACAGTAAGGAAAATTTTCTGAAGGAACTTGCAGGAAAAACGGAACTCTGTTTTATGATATTCAGGATCCTATGGCATTGAAAGATATCACACTCGGACGATATATTTATGGCGTCTCTCTTCTTCACCAACTGGACCCGCGGACAAAACTCGCGTCAATCCTCCTGATCATGAGTGGTCTTTTTATAAAAGATTCATGGTATCCTCTGGGAATTGCGGGACTGTACACTGTGATAGCAGCTCTTTTATCGGGTCTTCCCTTTTTCTATCTTGTCCGGAGCCTGACGCCGTTTAAATGGCTGATCATTCTGACAGTCGTCCTCAACGTTTTGTTCGTGGGAGGCCATATACTTATCGAGGCTCCTCTCCCATACGGCGGAATAACCGCTGAGGGGTTGAATCTCGGTCTTCTTTACGGGGCGCGCATCGCCCTCCTCGTTATCACCGCTTCGCTTCTCACCCTGACAACGGAACCGGTGGTGCTGGTTGACGGGGTTGAGAAACTGTTACGGCCTTTTTCACGGTTTGGATTGAAACCGCATGAAATCGCCCTGGCGATGGTTATAACCATCCGGTTCATTCCTGTTCTTCTCGATGAGGCGGTGAAAATCCGCAAGTCTCAAGCCGCCCGGGGACTGCGGCCGGCTGGAATGCGTGGCAATCTGAAATCAGTCTCGATCCTTCTTTTGCCGTTGTTTACTTCGGCAGTGCACCGCGCTGAGGATCTTGCGACCGCAATGGAAAGCCGTCTATTCAACAGCGGATCCCAACGGACCCGTTACAATGAAATCTGCATGACCCGTAAGGACTGGATTGTGATAGCAGTGTCGCTGCTGTTTGTTCTTTGTATGATTTGTCCTTACCCATTGTTTTTTTAGGAAAATATTAAATGCCCGACCGTACATTGAAAATCACGCTTGAATATGACGGCACACATTTTTACGGCTGGCAGGTTCAGCCCGGAAAACGCACGGTGCAGCGGGAGGTCGAATCGGCTCTCGAAAAAATCTGTCACCATCGGATAAAGCTCTCTGTTGCAGGCCGTACCGATACCGGCGTTCATGCCGAGGGGCAGGTGATCGGATTCAGGACTTCGTTAGCTATGGAAAACAATCTTCTGAAAAAGGCTCTCAACGG
>JBAYHX010000348.1:0-3868 GCA_041665965.1 Candidatus Latescibacterota bacterium | reverse complement strand
TGATATCGCCGAACAGGTTATCGGTCACGATGACATCGAACCACTCCGGGTTTTTCACCATCCACATGCAGGTAGCGTCCACATGGGCGTAATCGCGTTTGATATCCGGATAGTCCTTTTCGCCCACTTCGTTGAATGTGCGGAACCAGAGATCCCAGGCAAAGGTGAGGACATTGGTCTTTCCGCAGAGGGTGACTTTCTTGTCCTTGTTCCGCTTGCGGGCCAGTTCGAAAGCAAACCGTATGCAGCGCTCCACTCCCTTACGGGTGTTGATCGATTCCTGGATGGCGACCTCATCGGCAGTGCCCTTCTTCATGTGTCCGCCGGCGCCTACATACAGCCCTTCGGTGTTTTCGCGGACGACCACAAAGTCTATGTCTTTCGGTCCTTTTCCGGCAAGCGGAGTTTCCACTCCCTCATAAAGCTTCACCGGCCGAAGATTTATGTATTGATCGAGGGCAAAGCGCAGACTGAGAAGAATTCCTTTCTCAAGAATGCCCGGTTTGACATCCGGATGTCCGATCGCTCCCAAAAGAATCGCATCGAACCCTTTCAGCGTTTCAGCCACATTTTCCGGCAGAATTTCCCCGGTACTCAGGTAATGATCTCCACCCCAGTTGAAATGGGTGGTCTCATAGGTAAATCCTACTTTCCCAGCTACCGCTTTCAGGCATTTCAAACCCTCGGCCACCACTTCTGGCCCGGTACCGTCACCACCGATAACAGCAATCCTCTTCACTTTATCCTCCAATTTATTTTTTTATCGATTGTAAAAGTCCACCTGCCTCAGCAATTTTGAAAGCAAAATCGGGCAGCGGGACAAACCGCAATTCCTTCCCGCTCGTACGATTGATAAGTATCCCTTTTTGAAGCTCGATCTCAAGTTCATCGCCATTCCGTACCAAGTTACTGATACCGTTGCATTCCACAACAGGAAAACCGTTGTTGACAGCATTGCGGTAGAAAATACGGGCAAAACTGTCCGCCGCTACACAGCCTACTCCCGCCCCACGGAGAGCCCATATTGCATGTTCCCGTGAAGAGCCGCAGCCGAAATCGTTACCCGCAACGATGATATCGCCCGGCTTTACCTTCTTTATAAACTCATGGTCGATGTCTTCCATGGCATGCTGTGCCAGCTCTGCCTCATCGTCGGTATTAAGATACCGGGCAGGGATGATTTCATCGGTGTTGATATGCTCACGGGTATAAACGTGCGCTCTGCCTTTAATCATATCTTTCTCCTCATTACTATCCAGCGATATATCATACTACCGTCGCTCATCTGTTACTGATACAACGATATACACAAGTAATTTAACGTGTTACATAAATTCTCTCGGGTCGGTTATATGGCCGGTGACAGCTGTTGCCGCCGCTGTCGCAGGGCTTGCAAGATATACTTCACTTTCAGGCGAACCCATGCGTCCCACAAAATTACGGTTGGTGGTGGAAACACACTTTTCACCTGACGCGAGAATCCCCATGTATCCGCCGAGACACGCCCCGCAGGTCGGAGCGGAAACCACGCACCGGGCATCGCTGAAAATATCGAACAGACCCTCTTTCATCGCCTGACGCCATATCTTTGTCGAAGCCGGAACCACAATGCACCTTGTATTCTCGGCAACCTTCCTGCCTCGGAATATGTCTGCGGCGATTCTCAGATCCTCTATCCGGCCGTTCGTGCACGAGCCGATGTAAACCTGATCGATTTTCACATCCCTCGAATCCTTCGCCTTACGGCCGTTTGCGGGCAGATGCGGAAACGCAACCATCGGCTCCAAAGCCGAGCAGTCGATTTCGATGACTTCGGAGAAAACTGCATCAGGATCGGAAGTATAGACTGTGAAATCCTCATCGCTCCGTGCGCGGACATAGTCGATGGTTTTCTTGTCCGGATTGATAATCCCGGACTTCGCCCCGGCTTCTATCGCCATATTGGTAATCGTGAACCGCGCCTCGACCGAAAGTTCATCGATCACCGGACCGGTGAACTCCATCGCTTTGTAAAGGGCGCCATCGACACCGATGCGGCTGATTATTTCCAATATTACATCCTTGGAATAGACTCCCCAGGGCAGAGTACCGTTGAGAACAAATTTAATCGTTTCGGGAACTTTGAACCAGAGTTCTCCTGAATAAATAGCCGCGGCCAGATCGGTGGAGCCGATTCCTGTGGAAAAAGCTCCCAGCGCGCCATGAGTACAGGTATGCGAATCACCGCATACAACCGTCCGTCCGGGGAGAACCCAGCCGTCTTCCGGCAGAACCGCATGGCAGACACCGTTTTCGCCGATCTCATAATAGTTCTTTATTGCGTGTTTACGCACCCATTCCCGGAGACGTTTTGCAAGTTCGGCGCTCTTGATGTCCTTGTTGGGGACAAAATGATCCGGAACGACAATGATTTTTTCCGGATCGAACACACTGTCCATCCCCAGTTTCTGAAGCATACTGATCGCCGGCGGAGCGGTAACATCATGACACATCACAATATCCAGACGTGCGTTCACCAGCTCTCCGGGCTGTACGGCTGGCCGCCCCGAGTGGGCGGCCAGAATCTTCTCGGTTATGTTCATTCCCATTATTCTCTATCTCCATTCCCCGAATGCTGTGCCGTATCCGGGTCTGAAATTCTCTGTTTGATCTTATTGAGTCCGTCAACATACGCTTTTGCCGAGGCTTCGAGAATATCCGTGGAAGCCCCGCGCCCGATAATGACTATCGAGTCGTTTACCACCATGCGGAGCGAAACTTCTCCCATGGCTTCCGTGCCTGCTGTCACAGCCCGGAGCGAGTATTCCTCCAGATTGATAGGCATATCGGCGATACGGTTGATAGCCTTGAATGTCGCATCCACCGGGCCGTCGCCCCAATCCGATTCCAGCCTGACTTCCCCCCCCGCGGTCATGCGCACCGTTGAAGTGGGAATGGTCGAAGAGCCGCTGGAAATCTGGAAGTATTCGAGTTTGAAATACTCGGGAACATTACTGATCTCGTCCTCGATGATCGCCGCCAGGTCTTCATCGAACACTTCCTTTTTCTTATCCGCAACAACGAGGAACCGCTCAAACGCGGCATCCAGTTCCTCCGGAGTGAGCTTATACCCCATGTCCTCGACACGCCGATTAAAACCGTGCTTGCCGGAATGACGGCCCAGAACAATCTTCATATCGCTCAGCCCGATTGATTCCGGAGTCATGATCTCGTAGGTCTGACGGGATTTGAGCAGGCCGTCCACATGAATGCCCGACTCGTGCGCAAAAGCGTTTGCACCAACGATAGCCTTGTTCGGCTGAACCCTTATACCGGTGAGATTCGCCACCATCTGGCTCGTGCGGAAAATCTCGCGGGTGTTGACGCCCGTGTCGCAGCCGATGTAATCGTTACGCACCTTGAGAGCCATGACAACCTCTTCAAGGGAGGCATTTCCTGCCCGCTCGCCCAAACCGTTCACTGCAACTTCCACCTGCCGTACGCCGTAACGAACCGCCATCAGCGAATTGGCCACCGCCAGCCCCAGATCGTTGTGGCAGTGTACGCTGATGACCGCATCATGAACGTTGGGAACATTCTCCATTATATACCGGATGAACGCGCCGAACTCGGAGGGAATGGCATATCCCACCGTATCGGGAAGATTCACCGTCTTCGCCCCTGCTTCAATCACCGCCGTAACGACATCGCGGAGAAACTCTTTTTCGGAACGGAAAGCATCCTCGGCGCTGAATTCCACATCATCTACCAGGCTTTTCGAAAGCTTTACCGCCTCGATCGCCATTTTGAACACTTCATCAGGCTTCTTGCGGAGCTTGTACTCCATATGAATCGGAGAGGTGGCAATGAATGTATGGATGCGCGATCG
>JBAYHX010000347.1:0-3876 GCA_041665965.1 Candidatus Latescibacterota bacterium | reverse complement strand
TACGCGGGCATTTGCCTGAGTTGAAGATACGGGTGATCAACGTAATAGATCTGATGAGGCTGCAGCCGCAAAGCGAACACCCGCACGGCCTGGCGGACAAGGCCTTCGACGAATTATTCACCAAAGACAGACCTGTCGTCTTCGCGTTCCACGGCTACCCTTCACTGATACACAAACTGACCTACCGCCGTACCAACCACGAGAACATCCATGTCCGCGGATATAAGGAGGAGGGCACTATAACAATTACTTTTGATATGCTGGTCTTAAACGATCTTGACAGGTTTCACCTGGTGCAGGATGTAATTAATCGTCTGCCGCAGTTGGGCAAGAGCGGGGCAGCGCTGAAGCAGGCGGCACAGGATAAGCTCACAGAGCACAAGCAGTACGTCCGAGAACACGGCCAGGACATGCCGGAGATTCGCAATTGGAAATGGGAGATAAAGGAGCAATAATTAACAATAGCATCCGGGAATTATAAAAAATATGTTGCAGCGATGGTGGGCGCGGTAAGAACAATTTCAAAAGCAATATCACACCTAAATCACAAGAACGCCGCCGGCGTTTCATCTGTTTTCTCAAAAGGGAAATCCATACTCTATACGATTTCCTGCCAGTATATTACTTCTTCGGATGATAATACTGGAAAAATCAGAATCTATTACAGGAGATAATAGTGCACCTGAGAAATATAACCCTCAATTCGGATAGATTCCCAACCACGGAAGTGTACCCTTTTAACATACCCTTGTTCCGGACGACCCGAATTCTGGAATTCCATGCACCGGTGACATTCTTTGTTGGAGAAAACGGCTCAGGTAAATCCACACTGTTGAAAGCCATCGCGAGGCGGTGCGGAATTCATCTCTGGGGAGAGATAGAGAGGGCGCGTTTCGAGTATAATCCTTACGAGGAAGAGCTTCATCGTGCGCTTGAAATTGAATGGGTTGACGGCCCGATTCCGGGATCTTTCTTTGCCTCCCAGACATTCCGTAATTTCGCCTCCATTCTCGACGAATGGGCGTCAACAGATCCGGGACAGCTCGACTATTTCGGCGGGCATTCGCTCATGAACCTTTCCCACGGCCAGTCGCTCATGTCGTATTTCCGCTCACGGTACCGTATTCGGGGGCTGTACTTCCTTGACGAGCCGGAAACGGCGCTTTCCCCAAAAAGCCAGCTCGAACTTCTCTCAGTGCTTACCGACATGAGCAGTGACGGTCATGCGCAGTTCGTTATCGCCAGCCATTCACCCTTGCTTCTTGCCTGCCACGATGCGGAAATCTATTCGTTCGATACTGCGCCGGTAAGCAAAATCCATTATGAAGATACGGAACACTACCGGGTTTACCGTGATTTCATGGAAAACAGGGAAAAATATTTGAAAGGTTCGGAATAAAGGGTTGAGTTTCTGCTATCTTCCCGCCCTCTTTATCACTTCCTCGATCGATACCGGCGCGCCGCCCAGTTTTTTCGACTCATCGGCAGCAGCCATGAACGCATAGATTTCTATGGTTTCTTCCGGTGTGACCGGAACTTCCCGTGTTTTGAAGAATTTGATGATTGCATCCCCGAGAGGATTAAAACTGGTAAATCCGCCACTTGGTCCTATTCCCTTGGTTCCGAAAACATATGCGCCGTAATCATGCTTTCCGCTCCGCATCCCCCGAAATGTTCCAATCCGGCCGTCTTTCCATGTGCCGACAGCAAATTCGGTATCTTTTGTCTGTACGCGGCTGACAGTTTTACAGCCTGTTCCCATGATGGTGAACAGCGTTTCAACCCCGTGCATACCATACCAGAAAATGTCAGGATGATGTTCGTCCAGCGGGCAGGGGCTGAATGCATCGCAGCCGATGATTTCTCCAAAAGCCTGATTGGTGCGGGCCGCGGCAATCCCCTCACAATATCTGAGAGCCGAGCTTGACCAGCAGGGCACACCGCTTTGCTTTGCAAGACGGAAGATTTCGATGACATCGGAAAGGCTGGCGGCCATTGGTTTGTCGATGAAAACCGGTTTTTTCGCAGCAAACACCGGCTTTACCTGCTCCAGATGCGGACGGCCGTCAACACTTTCAAGGAGAACGCCGTCAACCCTGCTGCAAAGTTCCGGGATTGAGGAGACAAACTCGACGCCGAGAGAATCCTGGAGTTCACGGGTATACTCTTCTATATACTTTGTTGACATGGGGTTATCCGGTGTTCCGCCCTTCCAGGCTATCGTTATCCGGCAGCCGGAGTTTGTTTTCGTATCGTTGATGTGACGGGTGAACGCGACCGCATGCATCGTGTCAACACCGATAAGGCCGATACGGAAGATTTTTTCCTGGGCGCTTGTTCCCAAAGGCAGGGACAGAAGAAAAATGAGCACGAGCAGATGACGGGAAAAAAACAGGCGTGTTTCCATTTAAAGGCCTCCCATTTAAAAATCCCCCCACCGCAAGCGGCGACCCCCTTATTAAGGGGGTTAAAGAAACCTTGCGTGACTGATGGTTTTGTCCCCCTTAACAAGGGGGATGTCCAAAGGACAGGGGGATTATTCTTTCCCCAAGATGATTTTTTATTCTTCTTTCACCGCGCTTACAGGGCAGACCTGCACACACGCACTGCACAAGATGCATCTCTCTGTATCGATGCGGATATTCCTACCCTCGATGATGATGGCGTCTGCCGGGCATACCCCAACACAGGTTCCGCATACTTCGCAGAGGCTGCTCTCTATCCTCATCATTTGTCATACCTCAGCGATGTGGCGTCGATGATATGGGAATTGGGAGTGGAACTTTCCAGACAGCTTTTTTTGAGATTTGGAGGAATTTCTGTGGGATAACAGCCGGAAAAACATGAATCACAGTAGTTCACTGTGCCGTTTGGAACGCTTTTCAGTAATCCGGGGAGCGAAAGATACCCAAGACTGTCCACCTCGATGAATTTACGGATATCCTCAACACTTCGGCTGGCAGCCATAAGTTCTTCTCTTGTGGGGAAATCCATACCGTAAAAGCATGGCGAGATAATAGGCGGCGAGCTTACCCGAAGGTGTATCTCCTTGACACCGGCATTCCGGAGGAGTTTTGTTATTTTCTTGAATGTCGTTCCGCGCACAATGGAATCCTCGACAACCACCACTCGTTTTCCTGCAAGCACACCTCTTACCGGGTTGAACTTGATCCGGGCGCGCGCGTCACGGGTGACCTGGCTTGGATGGATGAATGTGCGGCCGATATAGTGATTGCGGATCAGGCCTATCTCGAACGGGATTCCGGAAGCTTTCGAATATCCAAGCGCGGCAGTGTTCGAGGAGTCCGGCACAGAGATGACAATATCGGCCTCGGCAGGATGCTCTTCAGCCAGAGTTTTACCGATGTTGCGGCGGACATTATCCACCCATTCCCCAAAAATGAAGCTGTCCGGCCGTGAAAAATAGATGTATTCAAAGATGCAGAAATTTTTCGGCTGTGGAGGAAATGGTTTGATGGATTTGAGGCCATTCTTGTTAATAATGATTATTTCGCCCGGTTCCACCTCTCGGATAAATTCGGCGTCTATGATGTCGAGAGCGCAGGTCTCGGAAGCCACTGCCCATGCCGAGCCTGTTTTACCGAGACACAGCGGACGGAATCCACGAGGGTCTCTCGCTGCAATGATACTGTCTTTTGTGAGAATAACGATGCAGTATGATCCCTCCACATGGGCGAGCGCATCTGTCAGACGTTCTTCGAATGTGGCTTTTTTGGACATGGCAGTGAGGTGAATAATCATCTCCGAGTCCAGGGTGGTCTGGAAGATTGCGCCGCTCTGAACAAGACGGTCATAAAGCTTGCGGGTATTGGTCAGGTTGCCGTTATGACCGATGGCGATAGCGCCCTCACGGTC
>JBAYHX010000346.1:0-3893 GCA_041665965.1 Candidatus Latescibacterota bacterium | reverse complement strand
GATGAATATAGTATATTATCGCCGAACTCTATAAAGGCAATAAAATATGTTTTGGTCCCTGCGTAAAAAAATTCTTTTAGGCTACGGATTAATACTCCTCCTTCTCCTCGTTGTATTCATATGGGCTTTATCCGAACTGCAATCATTGGGTGAAGCCGGCGATGCCATTCTCAAAAAAAACTATCGCAGTATCATTGCAGCAGAAACAATGATAGATGCTCTCGGAATGCAGAATAATGCTTTCCTCCTCGTTACACAGGGGTCTGAACAAGCTGGCATACAGGATTTCAACAGGAATGAGAGCGTTTTTCTCCAGTGGCTCAGCCGTGCAAAAGACAACATCACGGAAAAAGGGGAAAAAGAGCTTATACAGCAGATTGATGAAAAATATGTTACATATCTCTCCAAGTTTGCACAACTTATTGAAATACATCTGACCAGTCAATCGCAGTCTGCTATTTTTTATCGTGATACGCTCCTTCCTCAATTTCAAACAGTCCATGAAAAATGCGACAGCCTCCGAATAATAAATGAAAAGGCGATGTACCGGGCAAGCGCTCATGCCCGTGAAGTGGCGGATCGCTCTATTGTTTCCCTTCTTGCAATTGGGATGTCCGCTCTGGGTATAGGACTCATTTTCAGCTTTGTTCTTTCTGCGCTTATAACCCGCCCGGTTAAACGAATGATAACTGCGGTGAAGAAAGTTTCGGAAGGGGATTATTCCATAACACTTCCGGTTGATGCTTCCGATGAAATCGGGTTTCTGTCCGAAGAATTTAATGAAATGGTAAGGAGCCTGAAGGGTTTTCACGATTTGAACATACGGAAGATATTGGCAGAAAAACAAAAAAGCGAAGCTGTTATTCTGGGGATTATCGACGGCATTATCGTGGTTGATGGAGAGTTCAAAATCATTAATATCAACCCTCTTGCAGGAGATATTTTCAATGTTGAGCCTGAGAAATCCCTGGGTAAACATTTCCTTGAAATTGTGAAAGACGAGAAATTATTCAAGTATTTAGGCCATGTACAGAAAACTGAGCTTCCCCTCCTTTTTGATGAGGAGAAAAATGTTATAACCGTGAATCTTGGCAGGGGCATCAGTTATTACGCCTACTCCATAACACCTTTCTATCTGGAGGAGGAAAATCGTCCGGGAGTTGTAATACTTTTACATGATATCACACAACTGAAAGAACTGGATCGGCTGAAAAGTGAATTTGTCATGATGGCTTCACATGAACTCCGCACTCCTCTTACAAGCATAGGGATGAGCATCGATCTCCTCCGTGAAAAGGCTGCCCTGAAACTGAATGAGAAAGAAAACGAATTGCTTTCGATTGCTTTCGAGGAATCGCAAAGGCTCAGGGCGCTGGTTAATGATCTCCTGGATTTGTCCAAGATCGAAGCAGGCAAAATTGAAATGGAATTCATATCGGTTCCCGTCCGTGCTCTCTTTGAAAAGGCAGTATCTCCTTTAAAAACACAGATAGAAGAACGGTCAACCGAACTTTCGATTTCAGTTCCGGAAGATATGCCGGATATCAAAGCCGACCCCGGGAAAATTATCTGGATACTTGTGAATCTTATCGCTAATGCGCTTCGGTATATCGACAAAGGAGGACATATTTCCCTTTTGGCTGAAAAGATCGGTTCATTTGCACAAATTTCGGTAAAGGATGACGGTATCGGAATCCCATATGATTATCAGTCCCGGATATTTGAAAAATTTGTCCAGGTAAAAGGTGCAAGAGACGAGGGCGGGAGCGGACTTGGCCTTGCAATCAGCAAAGAGATTGTCCGCGCTCACGGGGGAGCCATCTGGGTTGAATCCGAACCGGGAAAAGGGAGTACGTTCACTTTTACCATTCCTCTTTATTAAACGGAAAAGGTGTTGAATAATAAATATCTCAGGGGGTGTTATGCATACTAAATATTCAATCCTTGTGGTCGATGATGAAAAGAATATTCGCCTGACGCTTGTTCAGGCTCTTGAAGCTCTTGATCTGGAAATCGATACCGCGATTAATGGGGAAGAGGCGCTGTCCAAACTGAAAGAAAGGTTTTTTAAAATAATTCTTTTGGATTTGAAATTGCCCGGAATGGATGGCATGGAAGTACTTCGGCGGGTTCGAAAGATGTATCCTGAGTGCCGCGTGGTTATCATTTCAGCTCATGGTACTATCGAATCGGCGGTCGAGGCGCTGAAACTAGGCGCAGTTGATTTTATTGAGAAACCTTTTGTTCCAAAAGAAATCCGTGAACTGGTATCGAAGGTGATCGAGCGTGAAAAGATCAGCGACCAGAATACAGATTCATATACGACACTCATCGAACTGGCAAAAAAAAGCATCTGGGAAGGAGATACGGTTTCCTCATTTGAGTTCTCCCGTAAAGCCATATCTCTCGATCCCTACCGTCCCGAAGGTTTCAACTTTCTCGGAGCGCTCGAAGAGATGTCGGGAAATATGATTGATGCACAAAAGCACTATCGGACGGCGCTTTCTTTGGATCCGACCTATGAACCGGCAAGAAAAAATCTTTCACGGGCGACCAGTTGGGAAAAAAAAGGAAATATCATACTCGGTTCGTTCGAAAAAGAGGAAGAGTAAGGGGTCTCTTTTATGCTCTCAAAGAAAAGTCTGTATGTTGTAATTGTCGGCTGCGGCCGTTTGGGCTCGTTTCTCGCCAACAGAATGAGCAGCGAAGGTCATGGCGTTGTTGTTATCGATAATGATGAGACGTCTTTCAATGCGCTCACTCTGGACTACAGCGGATTTAAACTGGTGGGTGATGCGGATGAATTCGCTGTTCTGAAAAAAGGCCGTATTGATCAGGCGGACATGGTCATTGCTGTAACCCGCGATGACAACAGCAACCTTATGGTTTCCCAGATCGCTAAAAACATTTTTCATGTTCCGCGAGTGATTGCACGGATACTGGACCCCAAACGCGGTGAGATTTATCGGAATCTTGGGATTGAAATTGTGTGTCCCACACTTATCGAGTATGATTATTTCACCAAACTGCTTGAAAAACCTCTTTCCGAATCAGGGAAAGGAAATGAATTATGAACATCCTCCTGGTGGGCGGAGGGAAACTCATTTATTTTCTCAGCCGCTCATTTATATCTAAAGGTTACAGAGTGACCGTTATCAATAACGATAGAGATGAAAGTACCTGGCTGGCGAGGAATGTAAAAGCCACTGTTGTATATGGCGCATGGACCGATCCTCAAATTCTGATGGAAGCGGAGGCAGATACCGCCGATGCAGTTGTTGCCATTACTCCAAACGACCAGGACAATCTTGCGGTATGCCAGTTGGCGGAAATGAGTTTCCATATTCCACGAAAGCTGGCTCTAATTAATGATCCCGACAACGAAAATATTTTTATAAAACTGGGAATAACCACCGTTTTTTCTCCGGTTAAAATATTATCTAACCTCATTGAACAACGGTTCAGTTTTGAAGGCATTACCTGTTTGCTGCCGGTAGAAGAAGGGAAAATCAATATTACCGATGTCGTGATTCAGGATACTTTTCCTGTTGTCGGTAAAAAACTGAGCGAGATTGATTTGCCCGATGACTCTCTCATTGCGTACATCTTACGTAATGATACTCCTCTTGTGGCAAGGGGGGGAACCCAGTTATTTGCCGGAGACCATGTCATTGTGATAACATTGCCTGAAAACCATGGGAAAGCTTTGAAAACCATTACCGGTGAAATGATGTGATGAGAGGACGGTGTGAATAATAAAACTGCTGTGCTGCGGCGATATCAGACAATTGTATCGTATGCGGGTCTTATAATTGCTCTTGGTGGTATGCTTGAACTGACCCCTCTTCTCATGTTGATCTTCTGGCCGGAAGAAGCGACCCTCAGTTATGGAT
>JBAYHX010000345.1:0-3895 GCA_041665965.1 Candidatus Latescibacterota bacterium | reverse complement strand
GGTAGTAGATCATTGGTATACGTCGCGTTGCCTTCATGGTATCATGCATGGAATAGATATGGGTCAACTCATGGGTAACCACGTTCCACAGCCAGTCGCTGTAGCTTCTGAATTCATAATCGAGGCTGGTAGAGTAGATTTCCACCTTGTTGTCATAATAGTACGCCCCGCCGTTCGAGTAATCCTCATCATCGCGGATGACAATATGGATTTTGGAATCGACCGGCCCATACATTTTAACCAGCGGATCCCGCACTTTTTCAGCAACGACGGAGGCCTGATAAGCGGTAAATTCCTGTCCTACAGGGTAGTAAACGATGAAATGCTCTGTGGAAAATTCCTTCCAGTTCGCGTTGACCGGATTCTGCGCATTTCCTGTCATGGGGAAGGTAATAAAAGCGCAGAAAAATGAAATGAGCATGAACACTTTTTTCATTTTATCACCCCCACCTTGTAGATCAATGTCCGGGTGCGGGTGGAAATTTTTGCTATATAGAGCCCGCTGGCCAGTTTCGATGTATTCATGGTTATTTCGTTCGGCGCTCCGGGGATCACCTGGTTTTCCGCGAGACGGCATTCATATACCTTTCGTCCATCAGCGGAATATACAACCACCGTGCAGTAGGTGTTCCCCTCCGGAGTTATTCTAAAGGTACCGGTTCCCCCGACAATTGGATTCGGATAGCAGTAAGCCTCGAATTTCGCTGTCGTTTTCACCGATGAGGGAATGTCTCCGTTCAGAAGAGAGGCCGAAAGTCCCGCTCCACCCCTCCACATCACCCATGCGGAGTCATTGTCCTGTATTGTGACAGAAAGGTTACGGGTACAGAGAAAACCTTCCTCTATACAATATGCAAGTCCGGCCACTCCTGTGGAACCAGTTCTGTATACAAGCGGAGAACCGGAAACATTCCCTTTCATGGTTACCGGAAATCCTGACGTTTCCTTCCCCGAGGCATTATGAGACACGATCCGCATATCCGAAGTCGTGTATGCAATATCCGGATACCCGTCACGGTCAAGGTCACAGAACACCGGCTGAGAAGTGATTTTTTCTTCCGGGTCTCCGGGAGGTAACCGGCGCGGGAATCCGTCCACCGGAATCCCTCCCGAACGGAACGCACATAACCGGCTTTCTGTAGACTGGAGGATTTCCGGATACCCGTCGAGGTCTATATCGGCTGCAACGGGTTCTCCGACAGGTTCGTCCGGCAGGGAAACGGTTTTCAAACTGCCATCTTTGCGAAGGATATAAAGATTTTTCCCGATAACGGTTATCGTCTCATATTCGCCGTTCCGGTCCAAATCAGCGAGGAGCAGACCGGTTGAGCGTCCGGAAGGAAAAGTATGACGGGCAAGAGAATTTTCTCCGACGTTTCCGTAAGAGAGGGTATTGTCATCGCTGAGTGCTGCAATGTAATCTCCCGCGGAGGCCAGAGCATGGATGCGAGTCGTGTCGGGAAGGGAAATTAAACTTACGGATACCGTTGGCAAGACACCCACTGCCATATCGAGTATATAACTTTCATTTCCCGAAACTGATCTTACCGGGAGAAGCAGATGCTCTGTGGACGAAATATCGGTTTTGAGAATTGAGCCTTCAGCGTTAAAAAGTGAACCGTCCTGGGTTTTCAGCGGAATGACTGCTGCCTGATCGAGCGAGGAACCGTTGAAGGTATAAAAAACGACCGTATCCCCGAGAGGCGAGGCAAGGAAAGTCTGCCCGGAAGCGTCGTGCATAACTGCGGGATGACCTGCCGCCGGTGCGGTCATAATCCGGCCTGAACCGGTATCAACTACCTTGAGCGAATCTTTTACCGAAACGATCATCTCCCCGGCCCCATCACCGTTCAGATCGGCTGAAGTAAACGCTTTGGGAGCTGAAATGGGAAAGCTATATGCTTTTGGGGCAAAAGTCACTGTGACATTCATGATATCCCCCGGTACGGAATTGACCGTCACCGTGATACCGGAATTACCTCCCCACAAGCTGCCTGAATTTGGTTCCGTCGTTGGAGAAAGAGTGCGTTGTCCGCCCTGTTTGTAGGTGTCGCCTTCATAACCTTCACTGTAATCCGCACGGGCGTCTCCGAAAGAGAATGGAGCCCCGATATCCTGAAGGCCGTCTGCCTCAAGAAGGTCAACCCCCCGGCGATAAGAATCGTTATTAACTGCATCGGATGCCCGGTTTTCCCGGATGATACGCTCATTGATCCGCCAGATGAGAATCCCCGAGCCGGGGATATAAGCATCGTAATTATTTACCTTCATCCACACCCCTGAACTGTCGGTATCCGAAAAAGTCGCCGCCGGAAGAGAATCACGGGAGGCGTAGCGCTCACGGTTCTCGATTAGGAGATACTCATCGGCGGTTATGGGTATTTTTATTCCATGAGGAAGGGTGGAAGACAGGTGAGTCGCCGCAATATCAATCGTCGTATCGGAGGTCGCCACAACGGGGGTTTCCCAGCCCAGGGCGATTTTCGACCAGATGCAGGGATAGGTCGGGATAAATCCGCGTGTGCCGTATCCGTATGCCATCGCTCCGGTGTCCATGAGCGCCCAGCCGCCGGCCGCCGGGAGCCCATCCTTGTTATTGGAGAGAGAGGGAAGCCCAAGCCTGTGCCCGAACATCTGGGCAAAAATGCCATTCAGTCCGATGAGACCGGATTCCGATGTCATTTCGGGAACGATCATCCCATTGTCGATAGGTACTCCGTCAATCATAAGCGGTCCTCCGAGGTACGTTTTGAAGTCCGTTTCTGAAAGATACGCGGAGGGAATGTCATTCAGGACGGCGGAGGTTTCCTTACCCATGCCTGCATGAATGATCATAAACGTGTCGTAATCCGCAAACGAAACCGATGCGCCTTCTTTCTGCTTGCAGGTTTCCATCGCTTCTCTGAACAATTCCACCAGTTTCTGATTGGTCTGTTCCGTGGTGCGGCCATTGCCGTATTTATAGAACGTCCTGGACATCGTATAGGCAAGGCGCGGATCTTCCGGAAGAATACGGTACTGCATCGACACCCTGCCTTCCGAAACAGTATTCCAGTATGTGTTGAGAGCCTGCAGATGGTTGGAAAAGTAGCGCTTGTCATGAGGAGGAATATCCCAGGGATGATAATACTGGCTCTGCACCTCCGGATCGGAATAGTAATCCCGCAGGTCAAAAGTCCCTCTTCCGGTGGTTGTTTCATGATCCGGATTTTCATAGGGGAAATCGACCCGTATGGCAAGGATACGGTATTCACGGGCGCAAGCGGTTTCGACACCGGAGAGAATCGCCAGAGCTAACATACAGACGAGCATGATTTTTTTCAAAAGAACGGGCTCCTAGAAATTATACCCCAGACTGAAACGCATGCTGTCCTGCATCGGATTGTCACGGCCTGCGTAGTAAGCTATATCGACATTGAGTTTATCATAAATAATTCCGACGCCGAAAGTCGGGCTGATTACCTCGCCATCGGTGTCTGCTGTATACCCCGCGCGAAGGGCCATAAAATTATTATAGGTGTATTCAGCTCCGATATGGTAGTCGATCTGGCGCATTTCGTCCTTCATCGGCTCGTCATACCATCCCTTGAACAACGCTTCAAACGGAGAACCGGACCGCATTACAAGCGGTTTATATATATCCAGCGCAAAAAGCAGCTTATTGAATTCAGTATCGACAGGTTTGTAAGCCGCGCCGAGTACGAAGTTCAGCGGCAGCGGATCGGCCTGGGTCACATCAATATAAGAAATCTTCGGCCCCATGTTATGTATGGAAGCAGCTAATGAAAGCCCCTGTACCGGAGGTTTGTACAACGCGCCGATATCGAGGGCGAAAGAGGTGCCGATTCCCTTGCCTTGCTCGGCCTCCTGACCCACATCCGCAAGTTTGGAATAT
>JBAYHX010000344.1:0-3928 GCA_041665965.1 Candidatus Latescibacterota bacterium | reverse complement strand
CTATTCATGAAATAGCTGCCCATGGGGAATCCGTCCTGTTTGTCGGAACGAAGCCCCAGGCTGCTACTATCATTAAAGAAGAGGCTGAACGCAGCGGACAGTTTTTTATAATCAATCGCTGGTTAGGTGGCATGCTCACCAATTTCCGCACTATCCGCCAGAGTGTCAAACGTCTTGACCATCTTGATAAAATGTCTTCCGACGGGACTTATGAACATCTCACCAAAAAAGAAGTTCTTACTCTCGAAAAACAGCGTGAGCGCCTAAATTCAATTCTTGCGGGTATTCGTCTCATGAACCGGCTGCCGGGTCTTCTGGTTGTTGTGGATACAAAAAAGGAAAACATCGCGGTCAGTGAAGCGAACCGTCTTGGAATCCCGGTTTGCGCCATCCTTGACACAAATTGCGATCCTGATCCGATAACGTATCCTATTCCGGGCAATGATGACGCCATACGCTCGATCAAACTTATCCTTACCAATATCACAGATTCCATAATCGAGGGTAACCAGCTTCGGGTGGATGAGAATGTTGTAGCTGAAAAAGAACAACCCGAAGAATTTTTTGAAGAAGAAATTGATGGTAAACCGGTGCGCCGGAAAGTTGCGGCGGTTGATCGCGAACAAGTCCTTGAAACAGTTGCAACTCTTGGTGAAGAACCCGAAAAGGATACCAGGAGAAAGACTCGGAAGAGAAAAGTGAAAGAACCGGAAGAAGAAATAGCTGCCGGCAGAGTGATTCGACCGATTGTCAGAGCGAAACCTTCAAAGACTCGGCGCGATGGCGACATGAAACCGTAAATATCGGAATGATGATTATTCTGGAAAACAGAGTGTAGAAAAAGGCAACCGAAGTCCGGAAATGGAGATAGTATTTTTTATATTATCTTTTAATTCTCACTACTGTTTTTTTTGCTAAATATATGAGGAAGGGGAACACCAGATGGATATTTCTGCAAAAGATGTCATGGAACTGCGCCAGAGAACTGGCGCTGGCATGATGGACTGCAAAAAGGCGCTGGCAGAAGCTGATGGAAATGTAGAAAAGGCAGTCACGATACTGCGTGAGAAGGGCATAGCTCTGGCTCAAAAACGCGCCGGCCGTGCAACTAACCAGGGCTATATAGCCACCTACATACATCCTGGTGCAAGACTTGGTGTTATGGTGGAAGTTGATTGCGAAACGGATTTTGTATCCCGTAACGAAAAGTTTCAGGAATTCGCTCGTAATCTGGCCATGCATATTGCCGCAACCAATCCGCTTTCTATCTCTGAAGATGACATCGATCCTGCTGTTGTCGAGCGTGAGCGTGAGATATATCGCGTCCAGGCGCTCAACGAGGGGAAAAAACCGGAATTCGCTGATAAAATCATCGATGGACGGTTAAAAAAATTCTTTGCCGAATCATGCCTTTTGAACCAGGTTTATATCAGGGATGAATCGAAAAAGGTCACTATCAAAGATATGCTCCAAAGTCTGATTGCAGTGATTGGCGAGAATATTACGATTAACCGTTTTTCAAGATTCCAGGTCGGGGCATAAAACTTGATCGGGGATGAGCCCATTTATTCCGGAGTGAGGGTTCAGGTAATCTATGCCAGCCTATAAAAGGATACTTCTTAAGCTTTCCGGTGAAGCTCTTGCTGGAAAGCAGGGCTTTGGAATCGATGCCGAAGCGATTAATTCAATCTGTTCCCAGATTAAGGAAATTCATGAACTGGGAGTAGAGATTGGAATTGTAGTAGGCGGCGGAAATATATTCCGCGGTTTGAAAGCTTCCGCAAAAGGTATGGATCGGGTAAATGCTGATTATATGGGGATGCTGGCCACTGTCATCAACGGTCTTGCTCTTCAGGACATGCTGGAAAAAAAGAAAATAATTACCCGGCTTATGTCTGCCATAACCATGGTTCAGATTTCAGAACCATTCATCAGCCGCCGAGCAGTCCGTCACCTTGAAAAGGGACGGGTTGTTATTTTTGCGGGAGGAACAGGGAATCCCTATTTCTCGACCGATACAGCGGCAGCTTTGCGCGCTGTGCAGATAAAAGCGGATGTTATTCTCAAAGGCACCAAGGTTGACGGAGTATACGAAGGCGACCCCGTTCTGAATCCTGCTTATAAAAAATTTGATTCGATCTGTTTCACTGAAGTGCTTGAACTCGGTCTCGCAGTTATGGATGCGACAGCTATCGCAATGTGCCGGGAAAACAAAATTCCTATTGTGGTATTTAATATTACAGCGGTAGGAAACCTCCTCCGGGTAGTGAACGGAGAGCCGGTCGGGACGATTGTAAAGGAGGATGTGAATGGATAAGGAACTAAAAAAAACCACTGTTGACCACATGACAAAAGCCATAGAACACCTGGGCCATGAATTGATGACCATCCGTACCGGGAGAGCTTCCGCAGCGCTCCTTGATACGGTGAAAGTGGACTATTACGGAGTTATGTCTCCCATAAAACAGATCGCGACGGTGACAGTCCCTGATGCCAAAACTATTATGGTCCAACCTTTTCAACAGAATATGCTTCATGTTGTGGAGAAGGCGATCAGGGCAAGTGATCTTGGCTTGAATCCAAATAACGACGGCCATGTGATCCGTCTTCCCATTCCCTCTCTAACTGAGGACCGTCGTAAGGATATTCTCAAGATTGTAAAAAAACTTGGTGAAGATACCCGAATTGCAGTCCGGAACATACGGCGCGATGCGATAGAAAAAATTAAAGCATCTGAAAAAGCGGGAATAATTACAGAAGATGATATGCATCGGGGGGAAAAAGAAGCTCAGGATCTTACCGATGAGCATATTAAAGAAGTGGACAGGGTAATTCTTGCAAAAGAAAAAGAGATAATGACTATTTAAAAAAGAATTTGTTTTTTTTATATTTTGACAAAAGAAAAAGGCATTCGGAAACGATGCCTTTTTTTATTATAAGTTCATCCTAAAACCTTGCGTAGTTGATCGATCACTTCTAAAAATTACCCCCTTATAAAATTTTAGTGATTACAAAAATATTTTCAATAAACGCATTGCATATATAATATGCATAGTGTATATTGTGACTGATTAGTCAGTCATTAAATGAATGGTCTTATCTGATCAAAATAAATATTTTTGTGGAAAGGAGACAACATGGAGCTGCACACTCAGCCGGCGGAAGTAAATCTTCCCCGTCGCGAACGTGAAAAAGCGGCGCACCGTAAGGAAATAATGGATGCTGCGATTCGGGTTTTCGCCAGGCGCGGGATCAATGCCGCCACTCTGGATGAAGTTGCACAGGAGGCGGAATTTTCCAAAGGCGCCATATATCTCTATTTCTCGAGCAAAGAAGATCTGATATTCAATATCCTCTACGATTTATCACAAACCATTTCCGATACGGTACAGAAAATTATAAGCGGGAAAAGAAGTTACCGTGAGGAGTTACTTGATCTGTATTTAACAATAGCCGAATATTCCTTCCAACAAGGGGATCAATTAAAGATATTTACCGGCGAGAATATGAGCGATTTTCAGTGTATCTCAAAAGAAAGCCGTGAAAAGCTGATGATTCTGCACTATAAGGGCATAAAAGTTCTCGAAGAGCGCACAACGAAAGCTTTCAAAGACGGAGAATTGAGAGATATTCCCCTTGTGGCGATAATCGCTATGGTTCATTGTTCACTTGATGGACTGGCCATATCGCGGTGGAAGCTGGAGTCGTTTGCACAGGCTAAATGCGCGGTAAATAATTTTATTGATATTCTGTTTAATGGCATAGGGAAAATACGGGAGGAAAAATCGTGAAGGGCAAAATGATTATCCTTTCAGCCACATTATTGACTGTGCTGAGTGTCCAAACCGGTTTTACTGAAGAAAAATATGATGGGTTGACTGTCGACAGGGCTGTGACCGTAGCTCTTCAAAAAAACCGTGATTTGCTG
>JBAYHX010000343.1:0-3932 GCA_041665965.1 Candidatus Latescibacterota bacterium | reverse complement strand
CCGTGTTGTCAAAGCCATAGCGGAATATCTTGTCGAAAAAGCGGGACCGAAACGTATCACCATCGGAGAGGGAGGGGTTTGGCCAAAAGTTGGAGACAAAGGGAGGCCGGATATCACGCTCGACGGCTGGAACTGCACCTGGGAAGAATTCGGCAATCTCTCGTACGAAGGCATTGTCAAAGAGCTGAATGAAAAGCAGAAAACAACCCGTCTCGATCTCATCGATTTTGAAGATGATCAGGGCGTGTTTGTGAAAATCCCTGATCCCCATAAAACCGGGATCGCTTCTTTTCAGGATGTGGCTCCGGGCAATCAGGACGGAACCTCAAAAGATAAATGGAGCAAACGTCAGGGCTGGTCGGTCGCAAAATCAGTCATTGACTGCGATATAGTCATCACGGTGCCGGTCATGAAAACCCATTCCAGCGCCGGTCTTACTCTCTGCCTGAAAAATCTTATGGGGTGTGTTCACAATCAATCGTACGGAATCAAACGTTCCAAGGCGCCGGTGCATCAGGGCACTAATTTCGGCCTTTTGAGAGGAATAGCCGACCTGGCGTGTGTCATCCAGCCCGATTATGCTGTGGTCGAGGGTTTCTGGAGCACCGATCATCAGCATCTCGGTCAAAACGGGGTAAATGCAAATCACAATGTCGTTGTTGCCGGGGGCGATGTTGTAGCGGCCGAGGCGATAACGTATCAGACCATGGGATTCAATCCTCTCGATTCTGACCTTTTGCGTATGATGAACAAAAAACTGATGGGCGAATGGAATCCCGATTCCATATCGGTCGCCGGTCCATCGGTAAAATCGCTGAGCCGGAACTATGTCCGCGCCGCAAACACATATTTCGCCCGTGGAATCCGTAAGTGGCTCACCGCCGGACCATTCTCCAAACCTTTCGAAAAGCCTGAAACGCTCAAACCGCAGCCGGGTGATTCTCTTTCCGGTGTTCCCTGGATTCTCCTGGATGGCGATATCATCATAGATGCTAGTTCGAATGCTCCTTCAGGCTCTTCCAGGGCAACTCTGCAAAAATGTCTCTTTTACGAAGTACCCGGCAGCGACAAAGCAGTTGAAGGTTCTGTCTATTATCTGGCTCTTCGAATTCTCACCGCACGGAAAGACCTTTGCGGGCAGCTTCTTGTGGGTCTTGAAGGCGGAGATATGAAAGCTTTTTTCAATGAGAAGCAGATAATTTTCAACCGTGATCCCCTTCCCTACACACCGACCCCAATGCCTTTTATCAAGCTGTTTGAAGGGGAAAATATCCTTGTCCTTGAACTGACAAAGGGAAAGGGAGAAGATAAACTCAAACTGGCCGCCAATATCTGTGATCTGGATGGCGACCGTTTACCGGATATCACTTTTGAACCGAAAGGGGAAGGAATCATTCGCCATGCCGATAGGAACGGTTAAAATCGGAAATCTCACCGTAAGCCGGCTCATCCTCGGAGGGAATCCTTTCAGCGGTTTTTCGCATCAGACTCCGGAACTGGATCTGGCCATGAAAAAGTATTTCACTGCGGACCGCATCAAAAAAACCTTCCGCTCGGCTGAAGAGCTTGGGATAACCACCTGTATAAGCCGTGCCGACCGTCATATTACCCGCCTCCTCTTCGAGTACCGCAACGAGGGAGGAAAAATTCAGTGGATTGCCCAGACTTGCCCGGAGATGAAAAATACTGCCCGAAGTGTCGAGGATGCTTTGAGCGAAGGCGCACATGCCTGTTTCATCCACGGCGGCATTATGGATTACCTGTTTTCCCATAACGAACTGGATGATATTCCCGGAATTATCAAAATGATTAAAGAGGCGGGAATTCCTGCGGGGATCGCAGGGCATGACCCGCAGGTTTTCGAATGGGCGGAAAAGAATCTCGAAGTTGATTTCTATATGTGTTCATACTATAATTCCGCACACCGTGACCAGGAAGCCGAACTCAAATCAGGTCGTACGGAATGGTTCAACAACGCGGACCGTGATATCATGGTTTCGCTGATAAGAAAACTGAGCAAACCGGTTATTCACTACAAGATTTTCGCAGCCGGAAGGACAGCTCCCCGTCAGGCATTTGAATTTACCGCCCGTCATCTCCGTGCCGGGGATGCTGCCTGCATCGGGGTATACCCGGAAAATAAACCTGAGATGTTGATTGAGGATGCTGCGCTGTTTAATGAGTATGTGCGCTGATACCGTAAATTTTTTATGATATACGTGAACACAATAAATACCATATGCTCTATCTTTTTTTTAATTTGATGGTTTTCTTTCAAAATCAAATCAATAATACTTTTAATCGAAAGGATTGTTTCGTATGTGGAGAATCGGAGTAATTTTCTGCTTTTGCGCACTAGTCTCCTTCCAATTTATTTCCGTAACATCAGCTCAAGCCCAGGAAAAATCACTCATCGTAACGGTCTCGGATCCTGTTGGAATACCAAAAATCCTGGCAGAGGGATTCCGGTGGCCGGAAGGACCATCAGTTGATAAAGATGGGAATGCATATCTCAGCGACGAATCTACAACATTTATCACTAAAGTTACTCCAAACGGCAAAATCAGTAAAGTTGTTGATGTTGGCGGCGGAAGCAGCAGTACTATTCTTGATAAGGATGGGAATCTCTACCTCGCCAATTATTCATCTCATAAAATCCTTAAAGTCGATCTGAAGACTTCCAAGGTCAGTATGGTTGCGGACAGGACACCGGACGGCGAAACGCTTCGAGGCCCGAACGATATGGCATGGGATCAGTCGGGAAGGCTCTATTTCACCGATCCGCGGGGCTCTTCAAAAACTCCCATCGGTAATGTCTGTTATATCGATCTGGACGGCACATGCAAGAAGTTTACATCAGGGTGCTGTTATCCCAACGGCATAGCGTTTTCAAAGGACTTCAAATATCTTTACATCGCAGAAACAAATTGTGAAGTAATTTGGAAATTTGAGATTAACGCGGACGGCACCGCAGGGATGAAACACTTCTTTTTCTACACCGGCGAGAATAACCTGGTTGACGGCATGAAGATCGATGCCGAGAACCATTTATGGATAACCAATTTTTCCAAAAACGAACTTTGGCGTATTTCTCCCGAAGGTAAAGTTGTCGACCAGATCAAATTGCCTTTCAAAGCGAATCTGACCAATATTTGTTTCGCCGGTCCCGATATGCGCACTGTCTACCTGACAACGGTTGAAGGTGGAAACAGCAAACTGTACACGATGCGAATGCCGGTAGCCGGTATGCCGAGAGTACCGGAAGCGCTGGAAAAGAAGTAGGCTTAAAAACAATAAATAAATATGCATTGGAATTCGATTTTCGGGCATAAAAGCGCTTCTTTTTAAATTATTTGCTCAGTGGTTATAGCTTTCCCTTTGGCCAAATAATCTCACTTTTTTTATACAAAGGAGGGAATAAATGAATAGAAGAATTTTCATGAGAGTTTTGCCGTTTATCGTTACGGTAGCATTGTATGCTATCCCTGTTATAACGAATGCCCAGCCGCTTGCGATGTCAAAGGAAACATTGATCCAGTATACTCCCGGATGGAATGGCGAACGTTTCCCTGATGGAAGGCCGAAAGTACCGGACAGCATTCTGGAACGAATGAAATTCGTGGAACTCGAAGAAGCATGGCAGGTTCTTCGAAATTCAGGTTATGATAATCAATATGAGCGCGGCTGGTATATGACTCAGCCGGATGGTGTGCTGGTCGGCAGGGCGGTAACCGCTCTCTACATGCCGAAGCGTGCCGATATGGAAAAGGTTATGATCGAACAGGGAGTTAAAGACGGGCGCAATGGCGCGCCGATCCACTGGACGATAAATCTCTTGCAAAAAGGCGATGTGTATGTCGCAGATACCTACCGCAGCGTCCTGGGCGGGCCGGTTATCGGAGGAAATCTTGCAACCTCTATTTTTAATAAAT
>JBAYHX010000342.1:0-3956 GCA_041665965.1 Candidatus Latescibacterota bacterium | reverse complement strand
TATAAAAAGTTTTTGTTTCCCTGGGTTTGAAATCGCTCGTGAAAAACAATTCTTCCCAGATGCCGTCTTTGTTGAGATCATCCAGCTGATACGGTATCAGATGGCCGTTCGTTTCCCTGAATGTCACTCCGCTCCCTATCGCTTTAGCCTGTTCCGTCGTCGGATCCGGCTGGGATGGAAGCGTTGGGTCAACAACAGTAACATCCGCTTCATAGGTGCTCACCACAGGCATGTTTTCACGGGGAATTACAATCGGGCAGTTGATACGGGCAGTATCGAGTGTGTTCGTGAGATCGATTTTTACACGGGTTACAGGGGAAAAATCACCCTCGGTGTACCAGCCGGTTTGAGCAGGAATGGTTTGTACGGTCAGACTGAATAAGACAAGTAAATTACAAACCGTTATAATATGACGCATATCACGAACTCCTTTGAAACTGATTTTATCGGTTATTATACCAGAACAATTCTTTATATTCTTCAGATTAATGAGAGTATACGAAATATAATAACTGATCTCTCCTGCGCTGTATGATAATGATACTATAGACAACTACCTCCTTGTAATTCGTTATAAATTGCTGTCTATCCCTTTCGTTTAATTTCCGGTGCTTTTTGCGGAAAATTGAACCGAACGTCTCATTTATATATTACGCAGATTTATCATTACTTTGTTCAAGCGAACTCATCCGCCTCTTTCTTTCCCAGTACAGATATCCGGGGATACCCAGCGACACAAGCAGAACGCCCATAAGGGAGTTGATAAGCGGCTTTTTTCCTGTGAGGAAAGCTGCGATGTCCGAGTAGAGGGTAAATACCACAAAAATCGAAGCAATCACAACAAAAAGAACCGGTATTACCGGATAGCCCCAAACCCTGTACGGACGGGGAGCATCCGGCATTTTACGGCGCAGGATGATAACTCCGTATACAGCGGCGGCATAAAATATCCAGCTTACAAAGATGAGCATATCGGTAAGCTGGTCGAACGTACCGCTGAGCACCAGCAGGGATGTCCATATGCCTTGTACCAGAAGCGAAGCGCCAGGAGTTCTGAACCTGTGATTGATTTCGCCGATTTTCCGAAAAAACAAGCCCTCACGTGCCATAGAATAATGAACACGGGCGGTCATCATGATTGTTCCGTTCATTGCGCCGAATGTCGAGATCATGATTGCGACAGCGATAAGACTGCCACTCCAGTTACCCCAGAAAGTCCTGGCGACATCGGTGGCGACAAGATAGGACTGCCCCCGGGCTTCAGCTCCCGCATATCTCGCAGCCATTTCCCCAACCGGAATGACATAAATATAGGCGAGATTGACCAGAATATAGATTATCATCACAGTGGACACAGTGATGAACATGGAGCGGGGAAGCGTTTTCTGAACATCCTTGATCTCCCCGGAAATGTATGTCACATTGATCCAGCCGTCGTATGCCCAGAACGCGCCTGACATGGCGACGATGAAAGCCAAAAAAATCGAGGAGAACGGGGCTTCGGGAGCTATGGTTGACTGTGAAAAATGAGCGATATTTCCCTGACCAAGGCTGAACGCGAAAACGATGATTGACGTGATGGTCAATACTTTCAGGCTTGTAAACAATATTTGTACGCCTGCTCCAAGTTTAACTCCCAGGTAGTTTACTATGGTCAGGAACATAAGTATCGCTATGGTCGCGAGCTTCAGCCCGAAGAATTTGAATGGAGTTATTTCCCCCAGAAACGGAATATGGAGAGCGAATGATTCCCAGGAAACCGGCAGACGGGGAAAGGTGAAAAAATATCCCAGAGAATCGGAAAAAACGTAGGCCAGGGAGGCAATTGAGCCTGTCTGGATGATAGCAAATACCGCCCAGCCGTAAAGGAAACCTACAAAGCGGTTGTATGCACGGTTGAAATATGCGTACTGTCCGCCGGAATCGGTGAACATTCCGGATACTTCCGCTACGGAGAGCGCCCCGCAGAGTGTCATAAATCCGGTAACGATCCAGACCAGCACCAGAAGTTCCGGCGACCCGAGCTGGGAGGCCATCACACCCGGTTTTTTGAAAATCCCCGAACCAATGATGGAACCGACTCCAAAGCTGATTACCATAATGAGACCGATCTGGCGAATCAGCTCAGGTCTTTTTCGGAGCTTATCAGAAGGCATACTATTCCCATGGATACATCACAATTGATTTGTATAAGAGAATAAAGCTTTCGGCCTTTTCAAAGACAAGAGTTATTTGAACTGCACCACGATAAAAGTAAAAATAAAATCCCTATAGTTACAAACAGCAGGTAGTATATTTCACATATACCCCGAAGCTTAACGGATCGCCAACTATGGAGGTTACTTTCAGGCCGGGTACAGAGCTTCAAACCATTATTCAAAATTGTTTATTTGATTATTCCCCGGAAATATGTTAATTTTTAGGAACTATGAACTCTTTAAATAGTCAACGAATAAAAGGCAGGCAAATATTTAACAATGGAACGTATCATGTATAAAAAACTGATTTATTTTCCGATTGCTGCTATCATCTGCGCCATTCTTCTCTTTACTGCTTGTGCAAGTGTGAAAAATCAGTACGCCGAGACGGATCCTATTATGGGTGAATGGACGAATGACAAGGGTATCGCTGTTACTATTCACCGGCTGCCGAGCAAGGAGTTGGTGGCTGAAGTGGTTTCAGCGCCAGGGTTTTTCAGCAATGACCTTGGAGCCGGAAAAATGATAATACGAAACATCCAGCCATATATGGCTGCCCGGTATGTGGGTTCATTTACGATGCCCGGCAGTGAAAAATCAGTCAAACTGCAGATTCGCTTCAAGGATATGAATACCCTTGTGTTTTCCACCACTGACAAACGTGCACAAGGAAATCTGATGGTCTGGAAACGGATTGTGAATAGCAAGCCTGATATATCAAAGTGACGATGCTTCGAGACTGTAAAAATTACAGGGATTTGTTTTCTTTCTCTTGTCTCTTAGTCACTATTCATTTTTTTCTTTCTTAGAGGATACCATGAAACGAAGAGATTTTCTCCAAACTGCTGCGTTGAGCGGAGCGGCGCTTGCCGGGATGGAAGTTCCACATTGGGCGATGCCAACCAGCTCGTACGCTTTCCCGACAGGCGGCGGTATCAATGTTGCTGAAGGAATCGAAATAGTCGAAGCCGGAAAAGAAAAGAATGTAATGCCGGAGATTCGGCCGGAAATACTCAACAACCCCCGCGCAGTATTCCTGATAGAAACCAATGTGAGCGCCTCTCCCGACTCCCGCGGGAATTTCATCGACGCCCGTGAGCAACTGGAACAGGCGGGAAAAATGCTTGCCAGGGAACTTTTTGTAAAAGGCAGCCGGAAAGGCGGTTCAACCCTGGTAAAACCAAATTTTACCACAGTTCCAGACCGGACACTCAGCCCGGTGACCGGTATCAATACTGCCCCTGATTTTGTTGCGGGATTCGTCGAAGGGCTCCGAGAGGTCGGAAATACCAATGTTATCGTTTCCGACCGAGGCACCGATGTGGTAAACCACCGCCGCACAGGCATCTACGATGTGCTCGACGCCCACAAGATAGATTTGATCGAGGCCAATTACGATAATTTCTCACACTACCGCAAACAGGATTTGAACTGGCACAAAGTCCCCAGGCCGGTGATATGGAAAAATATTCCCACATACCGTCCGATCGGCGACCCGGATAATTTTTTCATCAACATGGCAAAGCTCAAATGTCATAACCTCGGGCTTACCACTCTTACTACCAAAAACCTTCAGGGATCGGTGCCAACAGCATACGGGCATTATTGCGATACCTGGGATGCGCTTCCCCTTCTCTGTAAGACCTATGGAATCAATTTCAAACGTGATTTTGTAGAGGATTACCAGCAGAAGATCGAGGCAGCTTTTCTTAAACACCGCGCCGCCGGATTCAAACACTGGGACAAGGAACAATCCTA
>JBAYHX010000341.1:0-3965 GCA_041665965.1 Candidatus Latescibacterota bacterium | reverse complement strand
GGAGATGTTGTAGTTGTACGTTATGAAGGGCCGAAAGGCGGCCCCGGGATGAGAGAAATGCTTCAGGGAACAGCTGCAATCACCGGTATGGGTCTTTCTGATTCTGTTGCGCTTATCACCGACGGGAGATTCAGCGGCGGGACACGTGGACCCTGTATCGGCCATATATCACCGGAAGCGATGGAGGGGGGCCCCCTGTGTATTGTACGAGAAGGGGATGAAATTTTGATTGACATCCCCAACCGTAAAATGGACCTCCTGGTAAGCGGGGAGGAAATAAAGGCTCGTATGGCTTCGTGGAGACCGCCGGAACCGAAAGTCAAGAAAGGCTATCTGGCAAGGTACGCCAAACAGGTTACATCGGCAGCCACCGGGGCGATATTCAAGGATTAAATATTACATCAAGGCTTCTGAAAGGTATAGTGAGATACCAGAATAAATTCGATCTGACTTTATCATTGCGAATTCATTTTCTGGATATAACAGGATATTATGCAATTTATTAATAAAATCATTTAATGTCATTTATGAAGTCTTGATTACAATACTAATGGGGAATTCTATGAAACTAAGCGGTTCAGATATATTTATAGAGTGTTTACGGAAAGAAGGGGTCGAAGTTATATTCGGATACCCGGGCGGGCAGATAATGCCCATCTTCGACAAAATGTACGACGCCAAGGACATACGGTTCGTGTTGACCCGTCATGAACAGGGAGCGGCGCATGCTGCAGACGGTTATGCCCGCGCTACGGGCAAGACCGGGGTTGTGGTCGCAACTTCCGGTCCCGGGGCAACAAACCTGGTTACCGGTATAGCCAACGCCTATATGGATTCCATTCCCATGGTGGCTTTCACCGGCCAGGTTCCCATGGCGCTCATCGGTACAGATGCTTTTCAGGAGGCGGATATTACCGGGATAACCCGTCCCATTACAAAGCATAACTTTCTTGTGAGCGAAACGAGTAAAATGGCAGATATAATCAGCCAGGCGTTCTATATAGCCTCAACCGGACGTCCCGGACCGGTGGTGGTTGACATTCCCAAGGATGTGAGCGTCAATACCAGCGATTTTCACTGGCCGAAAAAACAGCATATACCTTTGGGGTATAGTATTCCGAAAGCCGCCGCTCCGGAACAGATTCAGGCGGTGGCCGAAGCTATCAGAATCTCCCATAAGCCATATATTTATGCCGGCGGAGGGATCATCATAAGCGGCGCGGAAAATGAACTCCTGCGGTTCGCCGAAAGGATCAATGCGCCAGTGACCACCACGCTCATGGGACTGGGAGGCTTTCCTGCCAGTCATCCATACTGGGTTGGAATGCCCGGGATGCATGGGACGTATACCGCCAACATGGCTTTCACTGAATGCGATCTTGTTATCGCTGTCGGTGCGAGGTTTGATGACCGGGTGACCGGAAAGCTGACGGAATTCGCTCCCAACGCCAGGATCATTCATATCGACATGGATCCCGCTGCCATAGCTAAAAATGTGGATGTGGACATTCCGGTGGTAGGGGACGCCAAAGCCATTCTCACCCAATTGCTGGAAGTGGTGGATGAGCGAAAGCGCAACGGCTGGAACGAGCACATCGAGACTTTGAAACGGGAGCGTCCGGTGTTCTACGAAGACAAAAAAGGGACACTGATGCCACAGTACGTGGTGGAGCAGATATACGAGGCGACAAAGGGCGAAGCGATCATCACAACAGAAGTCGGCCAGAATCAGATGTGGGCAGCGCTCTATTATAAATTTGATAAGCCGAGACAATTCATCTCCTCCGGAGGTCTTGGAACGATGGGATATGGTTTCCCCGCTGCAATCGGCGCTCAGATAGGGAGACCGGATGCAACAGTTTTCGATATAGCGGGGGACGGTTCCATACAAATGAACATCCAGGAGCTTGCAACCGCTGTACAGTATAAGGTTCCGGTTAAGGTTGCCATTATCAATAACCGTTATCTCGGAATGGTTCGTCAATGGCAGGAGCTTTTCTTCAATAAACGGTATTCGGGAACTGACATCGAGTGTCAGCCCGATTTTGTTAAACTGGCTGAAGCGTACGGCGCACATGGAATCAGGGTTGAGCGACCGGAAGAGGTGAGAGCGGCGATCGAAAAGGCTCTCGAAATACCCGGGCCGGTGTTACTTGATTTCAGAGTGGACCGTGAGGCAAATGTATGGCCGATGGTTGCGCCCGGTGAGCCTATCTACAAGATGATGGAGGGCCATGAGCTATGAAACATACCATATCGGTAACCGTGGAGAATAAATTTGGTGTTCTGGCAAGGGTCAGCGGACTTTTTTCTTCACGCGGATACAACATCGACAGTCTTGCGGTAGGGGAGACGAACAACCCCTTAGTCTCACGGATGACCATTGTTGTTCATGGAGACGACCGGGTTCTTGATCAGGTAATAAAACAACTCAACAAGTTGGTGGATGTAATAGAAGTGTTCGATATGCCGGATGGCACCTATGTCGCAAGGGAGTTGTGTCTGGTAAAAGTGAAAAGCACTACCGGCGCACGGTCAGAGATACTGGAAGTTGCCAATGTATTTCGCGCCAAAGTGATCGATATCGGTCATAAGGCTCTGACAATCCAGATTACCGGTACAGAGGAAAAGGTTGAAGCTTTTATTAAACTCATGGAGCCTTACGGGATTATTGAACTTATTCGAACAGGCAAAGTGGCAATGGCGAGAGAGATGAATTCAGATTCTTGATAACTGAATCTTGGAAAAGTCTTTGTTGCATTCAAAACAAATAAAAAAAACTGAAAGGGAGGTTTGTTATGAAGATGTATTATGACAAGGATGCGGAAAAAAGCATACTGCAGAATAAAACGATCGCCATCATCGGATTTGGTTCCCAGGGACATGCACAGAGCCAGAATCTCCGTGATTCGGGTTATAAAGTAATTGTATCCGAGCTGCCGGGCACCGACAATTATAAACTCGCTGTGGAGCTTGGTTTCAAGCCGGTGAGCGCATCGGAAGCTGCTGAAAAGGCTGACATCATTCAAATTCTTCTTCCGGATGAACTTCAGGCAAAAGTATACAAGAGCGACATTGAAAAGGGTCTCAAGGCGGGCAAGGCTCTGGTTTTCTCTCATGGTTTCAATATTCATTTCGGCCAGATCAAACCTCCGAAAGATGTGGATGTGTACATGGTCGCCCCGAAAGGTCCCGGCCATCTCGTACGGCGGGTGTATGAGCAGGGTGGAGGCGTTCCCGCTCTCATAGCTGTCCAGCAGGATGCCACCGGGAAAGCTAAAGAGTTGTCGCTGGCTCACGCTTGCGGAATCGGCGCCGGCCGTGCCGGAATTATCGAGACAACTTTCCTCGAAGAGACCGAAACCGACCTCTTTGGCGAGCAGGTGGTTCTTTGCGGCGGATTGACCGAGCTTATCAGAGCCGGTTTCGAAACCCTTGTTGAGGCCGGCTACAAACCGGAAATCGCTTACTTTGAATGTCTCCATGAAGTAAAGCTTATTGTCGATCTTATCTATGAAGGCGGCATTGCAAATATGCGCAGTTCCATCAGCGACACCGCCGAGTATGGCGACCTGGTTACCGGAACCCGTATCATCACCGAGGAAACCCGTGAAGAAATGCGTCAGGTTCTCAGTGAAATCCAATCCGGCCAGTTCGCCCGTGAATGGATACTTGAAAATCAGGCCGGAAGACCGGTATATAATGCCCTGAAACGTATGGGCGAAGAACATCTCATCGAAACCGTTGGCAAAGAACTCCGCGGTATGATGAGCTGGCTGCACAGATAAATCAGGAAGGCAATCGAACTACAGAGGCACGGGAATACATACGAAATATGAAGGATGAAGGATGAAAAAATACATGAATTTGTCTTTTCCTTCATTATAGAGGTTATATTTTTCTTTATTATTCTCGGCTAACTCCGTGTCTCTGTAGTAAATATTCTTATTTTCATACTTCATCCT
>JBAYHX010000340.1:0-3973 GCA_041665965.1 Candidatus Latescibacterota bacterium | reverse complement strand
TTGAAAAACGATTACGTTCGATATAATGTCTTCCCGAATTTTTTTCACTTATTTTTTTCTTCCTCTTCCCCCGTCTTTCCCTTCCCGTATTCAGCCAGTTCCAGAACAACCCGAACATAAAGATTGCTCGAATTGTACCGGTGTACCGCTTTCTCCATTGTGCCTTCCTTTTGCAGAAAATGGTCGAGGTAGTTTGCCACAGAATTGATGGTATCTTCCATGTCGGTAACATCATCCCCGACAAACCATTGATTCAGCGAGGAGGGGATGAACTGCATGTAACCGACCGCCCCGGCGTAACTTGAGGTAAAATCGAAGATGTCCTTGTTCGTCTTCTTCCTGAATGCCAGGAGTTCTTCAAGCTGACGGAGCGCGAATCCCCTTCTGAAATTTTTTACATACAGGGAAACATAGACATTGAAAGCCTGACGTTTTCCGATATATTTCCCGAAATTTGATTCAAGGCCGATTATCGAAGCGATGGTTTCTGCGGGAATATGATAGTGTTTCTCGGCTTTGGAAAGTTCCGATTTATACTGTTCCATAAATTGATTGATATATGCTTTTTTGTCTTCGAATCCGATCTTTATCTTGTATTTTTCGTATTCCTCGTTGAAAATTCTTTCCGCCTCTTTCTCGTCGCCCCTTTTGAGAGCTTCTTTGTAAGCATCTGCTCCCAGAGCTTCGGCGGAATTTTTGAAAATACTGTCTATGTTCTCGTAAATCTGGAATTTGGGATCGGAAAGGAACCTCTGGATGTTCATCCCTTTTTTTTCGAACAATACAACGAGAGAATCAAGAGAGGCGTATTTCTTTTCACAGAGTTTTGCCGCAGCGCCGTCTTCCGAAATCGCAGGCCCCATTCCGTTCCCAGCCAGCATAATGACTGCGGAAAGAACGCATATTTTCCATGTTTTTCTCATATTTGTCCGTTGTTACGCTTTTTTAGTTCTTCAACAACTTTACGTACTTCCTGGGCGCGGTTTTTGGGAATGACAAGGACAGCATCCTCGGATACAATAACCGCAAGCCCTTCGACCCCGACTATGCCCACCGCCCTTTTGTCCGCTCCGGGTTCGTTATAGATGATATTATTCCTGGCATCGATGATTACCGGATCGCCGACCGCGATATTTCCCTGTTCATCCTGCTGCATGGTACGGTCAAGCGTGTCCCATGATCCGATATCATCCCAGCCGAAATCGGCTTTTATCACGATGACTTTTTTTGCTTTCTCCATGAGTGCATAATCTATGGAAATATTCTCGATCTCTCTGAATACGCTGTGGATTTTTTTCTGATTCCCGACCGAAAGCGCCTGCGAAATATCCACTGTGGCCTGGAAAAGCTCCGGCGCCGCTGTCCGCAGTTCATCGAGAAACGTAGAGAGACGCCAGAAAAACATCCCGCTGTTCCAAAGGTATCTGCCCGAGGAGACATATCTCGCAGCGGAAGTCAGATCGGGCTTCTCGCAAAAACGGGTCGCCTGAAATATCTCGATATCATCCGGCGTACCCGGTACATTCAGCTTTTCTCCGCCGATCTCTATATAGCCGTAACCAGTTTCCGGACGGTCGGGAGTTATACCCAGAGTGACAAGCGCCTCGGTATTTTCGGCGGCGCTCAGCGCAGAAGAAAGCACTTTCCTGAACTGTTCGGGACGGAGTATCAGGTGATCCGCCGCAAGAATTGCCATAACAAGGTCGGCCTCGTCATCCTGCCTGCCGGCCAGGAAGTTTGCGGCAGCGTACACAAGACAACCGGCTGTGTTCCTCTTGAATGGTTCTTCCATGATATTGCCCGGCGATATTTGCGGGGCTGCTTTTTTTATGTCTTTAGCCTGGTTTGCGCCGGTTGCTAAAAAAATCCGTTCAAGGGGTATGAGAGGGAGTATATAGTCGATCATCTGTTCAAGGAGTGTTCTGGAACCATCGATAATACGGAGAAACTGTTTCGGACGGGATTTTCGTGAAAGCGGCCAGAATCTTTCTCCCGAACCGCCCGCCATGATTACTGCTGCTATTTTCGTTTTCTGCATTCCTGCTGCTCCATCGGTAAAAACATACGCAGATAAAATATGAATTAATACACCTGTAAAGAAAAATGCATGAGATTATCCCGAAAAGCAACAGGTTATTCTTATCCGAAAGCGCACCATACTTCCTTTTCTTTATTCATCTCAGACAAAAAACACGCCGTTTCTTATTATGTTTGTTCTTGACTAATAAAAACATTAAAATTATATTACAAAGTTCTCGGATGGGTATAACACTTAGTTCCTTCATATTGCAGGAACGATTACAATAGATTCAGGGAGGAGATCAAGTCATGAAAAAAGGAATTCACCCGAAATATCAGGATGTAACTGTTACCTGCGGGTGCGGAAATGTGGTTAAAACCCGTTCCACCGGCACCAACATACATGTGGAAATTTGCTCCGTTTGCCATCCTTTTTATTCGGGAAAACAAAAACTCATGGATACCGCAGGAAGAGTGGAACGTTTTCGCAAAAAATATGGTCTTAAGGATGAAACCGACGATAAGTAGACCTTTATTCGAATAGAAGACAAGAGGCCTGTCCGTATCGACGGATTGGCCTCATTTTTTTCTATCACGACAGGGAGACTTTTTTGAACGAACAAAATGAAACACAACCCCGTGAGATAAAAAGTTCGATTTCGCTATCTTATGAGGATACGGTTGATCTGAGTATTGGCGGGCAGGCAGTGATCGAGGGAGTTATGATGCGTTCCCCCAAAGTCATAGCCACAGCAGTAAGACTGCCTGATGGAAGCATTGAATTGAACAGGCGTGATTATATATCCTATGTAAAACGTCATAAGTATCTTAATATCCCTATCATCCGGGGAGCGATAAATTTTTTCGAGATGATGGTTATCGGATTTGAGACACTGAACTGGTCTGCAGAGATCCAGATGAAGTATGATGATAAGATCAACGCCAAAGCCGAAAATAAGAACAGCGAATTCTGGAATGGAGTAATGCTCTGGGGATCGGTGATTTTTGCCCTTGCGGCGGCTATGGGAATTTTTTTCGCCCTGCCGATTTATATCGCCACTCTTCTCGGTCTGTCCAAAGGCGCTCTGGTTTTCAATCTGGTTGCCGGAGCGATACGGCTTATTCTGTTCGTTCTCTATATTTACCTCATTTCACGGATGTCGGACATACGACGGGTATTTCAATATCATGGCGCGGAACACATGAGTATTTTTGCCCTGGAAGCTTCGGGCGATCTTAATGTCGAATCGGCCCGCACCAGGAGCCGATTCCATCCGAGATGCGGAACATCGTTCATCCTGATCGTGGCTATTTTCAGCATTTTGCTTTTTGGAATCGCTGATTCGCTTTTCCCATTGGTATTTGGCCATCTCCAGACTTTTCCGCAGCGGCTGGCGACCCATCTCTTCCTCCTGCCATTTGTGGCGGGGGCTTCATACGAACTTCTAAAACTTACGGGGAAATTCCGCCAAAACCGTCTGGTGAGAATTCTGACTGCGCCCGGATTATGGCTCCAGACCATGACCACGGCAGAACCGGATGACAGTATGCTCGAAGTCGCACTCTGTGCTCTTAACGCCGCCCTGCAAAGGGAGGAAGCATAATTGTGAGTACGAACATTCTTTCCAGTTCTAAAAAAATATTCGACCAATATTCCAGGCTTGGCGAGCAGCTCTCTTCTCCGGAAGTTATTGCCAATCCGACGCTCATCAGTAAAATTGCCAAAGAACATGCGGACCTTGAACATAAAGTTCAGTTGTTCCAAAGGTATGAAAAGCTCCAAAACCAGCTTTCCGAATCGAAAAGTTTGTTCGAAGAGGAAACTGATGTGGAAATGATAACGCTGGCGCAATCAGAGATCGAATCCATTGAAAAAGAGCTTGTACTCCTCGAAGAAAAACTGAAAATCCTGCTCCTGCCGCCCGATCCTCTGGATGGAAGAGACATTATTATG
>JBAYHX010000339.1:0-4015 GCA_041665965.1 Candidatus Latescibacterota bacterium | reverse complement strand
CGGGGACGGAATACTCCATACTGCCCTGTCGAGCTGGTTTTGTTTCTGCTGTAATGGAGACACTTCCCCTTGAAGCAGCATTGCTTTTCGGCGAGATAATGTGTACCTGAGGTCCCGGCTGTAAAAATTCGATCGTTTTTTCCTGCTCGTACATTCCCCCTGGTTTTGCGAAATCCCTGGTTTTAACCGTGATCTTATCCGGCTGGACAGTTACCACCCGGTAGCTGCCGGCTTCGGGCTTGCCGCCGTAGAGAGCGCCGGTCACAACGACCGGAACGCCTCCCCACATTGTGATCGATTCGGAGTGCGCGTGACCCTGAAATATGACAGGATAGGTGAACGGCTGGAGCAGTTCCACGACATTACTGGTATCCTCTTCCGGCATGTCGGCATGAAGGAAAAGCAGAACGCGGGTATCCCTTTTCACCCCTTTCAGATCGTTCGAGAGCCATTCGATATCGCCCGGAGTGAGCCGTATCAGGCCGGTGACAGGCCGGTTGTTCAGGAAAACAAAGTGACAGCCGCCGAATTCGAACGAGTATCTCACCCCGGTTCGCCCGATCAGAGAAGGCCCCAGCGGGTCGAATATTTCCGCAATGTCCTGAACGCCGATTCCCGCATAGTCCAGGTCGTGGTTACCGACTGCGGTGTATACCGGTATCCTTGCGGAGACAAGAGGTTGCATCAGTTTCTGGTACAGCCTGAGAAGAACCGTCCAACCAGCATCGCCGGTATCGCCGGAGTTAATGACAAAAGACGGTTTCGGATTCATCGCGAGGCATTCTTCGACGAGCTGCTTGAGGCGCTGTTGGTTGTGCATCTGCATCAGGGTCGCTTCATCGAGCGACTGTCCGATGGCAAACAAATAGGATGGGACATGAACATCGGAAATATGGACGAAGGTAAACGAACCGCTTTTTTCCGCGAACGAATTTCCGCTCCATACCGCAGCCAAAAGGAGTGCAACGGTGAGAACCGCTCTTTTCAACTTCATTGACGCCATTTCCTATCGATTCTCCTGTCTATCGTTTTCTTGCGATGCATGATATGTAATCGTGGATAACCTCGTATTCTTTACCGGGTTTCTTTTTTTGAGCGATGTTTTTCAAAAATTGTTCTTCAAGAGCTTTCCGCCTTTTTGGATCGACCGCATCGTAGTAAGCGGTTCCCGCTCCGGATTTCAGGAGGTGTTCCAGAACCTCTTCCGGAGCGGCATATCGAAATGTTATGGCGCCCTCGTAGAGATATTCGACATCGAATCCGGCCGCTTCGAGTTCTCTCCGGACATGATCCGGATCGGGGGGAAAATCGAAATCAACCCGTTTCAGCAGTACCGATGGGTCTTCCGCCACCAGTTCCCCGAAAATCTGAAGCGGCTCACGGGGCGAATTTTCCCTGTGCACCACGAAAGCTATGCAGCCGCCGGGATTCAATTTTCTGAACGCGAGATCGTAAAAGGGTTTCACCGGGATGTATCCCAGAACCCAGCTTGTGAAAATGAGCGAAAAAGGCCCTGTCCTGTCTATAAGCTCGAACGCATCCCCGGCTTCGAACCGGATACCCCCAATGCCCCGAGATTCGACGCGTTTTTTTGCTTCTGTCAGCATGTTTTCGGAAATATCGACCGCAACGATCCCGGATGGATCCCGCATCTTTTCGGCCAAAAGAGCCGTTGCATATCCGGTGCCGCATCCTGCCTCGAATATCTTCTCATTGCCGGCAAGCGAAAGTTTTTCGATGAGGTCTTTTGTCGGCCCGGCAGCTTCCTTCAGCCAGAACTCGTCGTAAAATCCATGAATCCGGTTGTACGCATCCCGCAGGTCTTCTCTGCCGGTTTCACCCCGCGCCTCGGATTGAATCCGGAAGAACCGGGGGATTTTATGGGTGCGCGGAAGGTGTTCATCGCATACCGCCGCAGATTCTTCCGGGCAGAGGGGTAATTGACCTTCCCGGATATGGCCGCCAAGAGTCCGTCCCGCACAGACACACCTCGGTTTCCGGAAATAATCTCCCATCCTTTCCATGATAGCATGAAGAGGTTCCCGAGTGATATTGCCGAACGAGAGCGGAACCAGGTTGCAGGGGCACACCTCGCCGCTGCCGTCGATATAGAGATGGGTAATGCCGGCGCCGCACCCGAATGCTTCCGGCGCTTCGAGATAGGTGAATGTCGAAAGGATCGGCAGACCGTCATCCCCGGAGATTTGCTTCTGATAATCGAGAATCATCTGACGGCCATCCCGGTCGAGCAGAATTTCCGATTTGCCCGCCAGTTTCCCCGTTGCGCTCGGCTCGAGGAGGTGAACCTCACGGGCTCCGGATTCTCCGGCGAATCTGATGAACGGCCAGAACCGTTCGGGTTTCAGGAATTCACGGGTCGCTACGGCTATAAAATACGGGTATAAGCCCTGTTCGGAGGCGATGCGGATGGCGTCGAGCGCGGTCCGGAAAGCCCCCTTCCTGCCTCGGAGACGGTCATGTTCGTCCGGTTCAATGGAGTCGAGGCTGACACCGGCCGCAAACACTCCGCTTTCACGGAGCGCGGCCGCCCGTTCCGGGGTGAGTCCCGAACCGGTGGTGTTGAGTTTCAGGCAGGTTCGTTCGTCGAATGTTCCGGCGATTTCCTCAAGGTCTTTTCTCAGCAGAGGTTCTCCACCAGTCAGCGTGACTGTGACATCTCCCATTTCCTGAAGTTCCCTGACAACTTTTTTAAGCACGGACAGGGGAACGTCTTCCTGGCTCCTTCCGGCGTTGTAACAATGCCAGCAGTTGTAGCTGCAACGGTTCGTAACTGCAAGAGTCACCGAAAAAAGCCGCCTTCTTGTGATATCTCCGATCCGGTTGAAATCCTCCACCATGGTAGTGAACGCCGGGCTGGGGTAGGGTGGAAAATGAGTATTCAGAACGAAACGGCCGTTGAACTCGATAACTTTCTCGTTCGATAAATAGTCCTTGAAAAAAGCCGCTGTCCGGGGATGCATCCGGGAGAACGGAGCTTTTCCGGCTATCTTTTTGAAAAAATCGCTGCCTTTCATAAAAACTCTCTTTCGCCGTTACGGTTTCAACTGGCACATGTACGTCCAGGTGTTTACCTGCGATCCGCCTTCCAGTTCGGTATCATTGACATTCACCCTTCTGAGCATCATCACTGTCCCGTCATCTCTCTTGTAATCGTAGCCGGTAGAATGAATGACATACTGCCTGCCGTTCACATCGCCCAGGTACAGGATCACATGCTCGCTGCTCCCCAAAAGGGTGATCGCCGGTTCGCATTCTTTGAGGCGGGAATATTTCACATCGTTCGGCGTTTCTTTCGGATAGGAAATAACATGATCGGATGCATGGAGCTGGAATGTTGTCGAGTCCATGACCTTTATGCCGAACGTCCGGAGTACACCACGGGTTGTTCCGCAGCAATGACGGGCTTCATCTGCATCTCCGCCCGACCAGGGATCGTTGAGTTTCGTAAAAAAGGTGGCGATCATATTCCGCCGGGTAAACGGCTGATACCCGGCACAGACTCCGGCATCCGGTTTTACCCGGCCGGGAACGGTTTCGAATGTGCCGTCGGCTTTACGGAACGGAACAAGAACATGGTAACCGTCCGCCGCTTTCCTGACGAGCCTGAGTTTAGCCCCCATGTAGAAGTCGACGAGGAAATTTCCGGGAGCATTGTCGCTGTACACGGCAACCTTGCCCGTTGTGACCATGATGAAATCCTTTGCATCCGTATAGCTGCGTATTTCACTTGCCGAGCCGGTGGCGACATCGAGCGCGGGAACCCACCCGAAATTGAACTCGCTCCGTACGAAATACCAGTCCCCATCTTTGGAAACATGCAGAACAGCCACAGGCGACGCCGCATCGAGAGCATTGAAAGAATTGTTCGAAATCCATCCGTTCTGCTCGCTCCAGGTTTCGCTGCTTGTCGGGAATCTCCGGTGGGAGGAAGGCGCGGTCATAATTCCATACCGGGGTATGACATTTCCGGGGATGGCGTCGATATTCGCCTGTT
>JBAYHX010000338.1:0-4021 GCA_041665965.1 Candidatus Latescibacterota bacterium | reverse complement strand
TGACTTTCTTCGCACATTTCGACATCGCTTCCTGCGCCAGCATCCCATAGACAATTACATTGTTGATTTTTATTGCCCTTCGCTCAAACTGGTTATCGAGATAGACGGCGAGCAGCATTATTCAGAAGAAGGCAAAATCTATGATTCGGAACGTGATGGAATTCTCGAAGCATACAGTCTCACCCTTCTGAGGATTAAAAACGAGGAAATAATGAAAGATCTTGAAAATGTAATCCTTAGAATAAAGAAAATTACCGAAGAAATATCCAATCACCGCAAGTAGCAAATTCTCCCCTTAATAAGGGAAGATGGCGAAGCCAGAGAGGATTTTCTTTATCTTTCTTCGTCCAGCTTTTCCTTGATTCTTTTCATGTCCGCAGGAAATTCCGCTTCGAATACCATCTCCTTACCGGTGAAAGGATGGACGAATTCCAGCCGTGCCGCATGGAGTGCCTGACGGTCCAGTTCCTTGAGCAGGCGACGCGCCCGCTCGCGGATTTCCGGGTCGTATCCTTTCAGACGATCCTCACGGCCGCCGTAGGAAGGATCCCCGAAAACGTGGTGGCCGATATGCGCCATATGCACCCGTATCTGATGAGTACGGCCGGTTTCGAGGGAGACTTCCAGCTGTGACAGGAACGCATACCGGTGGGTGGTTTCATAATGAGTCAGCGCCGGGCGGCCTTCCGGATCGACAGCCTTGAGCGTCCGGATGTTCGGATGACGGCCGATCGGGGCGTCGACCGTTCCCGACTGCGGATGGGGATGCCCCCATACGAATGCGGTGTAGATGCGTTTTATTGTGCGCTCGGAGATCATTTTGGAAAGAAGGGCATGGGTTTCATCGTCGAGAGCGATGACCAGAAGCCCGGATGTATTCATATCGAGACGGTGCACGATACCGGGCCGGAATTCCCCTCCCCGGCCGGACAGGTTTTTGCAGTGATAGAGGAGAGCCGAGGCCAGCGTTCCGGTCACATTCCCGCATCCCGGATGAACGACCATACCGGCCGGTTTGTTCACAACAAGAAGGTGCGTGTCCTCAAAGATAATGTCGAGCGGGAGATTCTCCGGCAGAAAGTTCGGCGGTTCCGTGACCGAAGGCGCCGCCAGTTCGATTGTGTCTCCCGTCGAAACGGGAAAGGAGGGTTTTATCGCGATACTGTCATTGACAGTCGCAAAACCGTCATCGATAAGTTTTTTTATTTTGGAACGTGAAATGCCGGAAACTTCGGCAAGAAAGGTATCGAGCCGTTTTCCGGAGTCATTTTCCCCGGCGGGGAATACGCGGATATCTTCAAATTCTTCCATCATGGTGTCCGAACTTTTTGGGGGATACAATCCAGGTTTGCGATAAGAGATAAAAAAATTATGAGCACCGCCGCCCGAAAAATTCCCGAGCTGACGATACTCATAATGTACATGAAAAAACTTGAATTATCAATCTATATCAGAATTTGGCGACTGCATCGATCTGAAGGCGGTTGTAATCTTTGGGGGCTACACCGTTGATATCCTTGACCCCCAGCTTGTTCATGTAGAAAGTGGTGGAGAGGGTCACATTCTTGGCATATTGATAGTCGTACTGGAACACAAATCCCTTGTTGTTTGTCCCGCCGCCGCCGAAATCGGAATCACTGAAAGCTCCGACAACCGCATTATGCTCCACATATCGGTAAAATACCTGGCCGCCCATGGAACCTTTCTGCGCGGCTTTGCCAATCGTTGCGCCTACAAGATATGCGGTGTTGTCCTCCACATCGGAAGCGGTGTTGGTTGCGTAATTGAAATAGATGCTCGCCGGAACCGGGAGCACACCGATCACCGACATCTGACCGAATCCTTCTGCAACCCGAAAGTCGTAGAGGTATTTCTTTGCGGCATCTACCGAGTTGCCGAAGTTCTTGGCGGCATCGACAAAGGTATCGTACCCTTTGGCGTTCGTATAATCGTAGAGACTCACTCCGAGTGTCAGAAGGGAAGTTTTCATGGTCTGATTGATTCCGGCCTGCCCGCCGAAAAGATAATTTTCCTTCCCGGCCGACCGCTCGGCAATCCAGAAATAGGATGCGTTTGCGAAAAATTCTGTGGTGTTGGATTTTTTCGAATACTGAGCCGCCAGACCTTCCGGGGTCAGATCGTGGTCCCAGATCAACTGGTTGCGGCCGACTGCCAGGAACGGATTCTTCATTTTACCGCCCTGAACTTTCAAACCCGCAAGCGGGGTCGTCCAGTCTATGTAGGCCATATCCAGCCAGACGGACTTGGTGGAGAATCCCGCGCCGAGGTCCTGGTTCCGGGAAATGGGATCGGTGCTGCTGTCGCTTGCGAGACCTATGATCAAATTAATTTTCGGATCGACCGTTGCGGTGAGATTGAAACGGGCGCGGATTCTTTCACGGTCACGTTGTTTCGACCCTTCCTGGGAAATCTGTTCATGACGGTAGCGGAGGTCGCCCTTGAACACTATGTCGCCTGTGGAAAATGCGATCTGTCCCTGTGAATGGGAAACCGAGGGAACAATTCCCATGACCGAAATTAAAACCAAAGCCCGCGTTAGATTCTTGTGTTTCATCGTATACTCCCTGATTGAGGTTGAATATGTTTAAAAACGAATTTTGTTCTTTGCTGATTTTTTCATAAATATAAGCAGGCAAGAAATCAGATAAGTAATACTTGTCAGCCTCTTTCTCTTTTATTGATTGTTTTTCCAGACCGGGCTTCCATTTGATGTTACCTCTTTCGCCCAGCGCTCTTCAACTAGTTTTACCACCTTGTCCGGCATGGGAACGTAAAAGAGCTTGCGTGCCGTTTCATCGCCGTTACGGAAACTCCAGTCGAAGAAATTAAACATGTTTTTGGCAATCTGGTTGTTTTTCTGCTCTTTGTATATGAGAATGAACGAGGCGCCCGTTATCGGCCAGCTTTGTTTCCCGGGCTGGTCTGTCAGCACCATGTAAAACCCCGGAGCGTTTTCCCAGTCTGCATTTGCGGCCGCCGCCTGAAAGGTTTCTATTGTCGGCTGCAAAAATTCACCGGCGCTGTTCCTGAGCTGTGTATACGCCATTTTGTTTGTAAGAGCATAGGCGAATTCCACATACCCGATAGATCCCTGGATGCGGGTAACATACGCCGAAACCCCCTCATTGCCTTTTCCGGCCACACCGACCGGCCAGGCCACCGTTTTATCGGTTCCGACCTTAGTGTGCCATTCGGGGGAGACCTTGTCAAGGTAATTGGTGAATATCCACGTTGTCCCGGAACCGTCAGACCGATGAACAATAGTAATGGCGCGGTTCGGGAATTTCACTCCGGGATTTATCTCTTTTACCGCGGGGTCGTTCCAATTTTTGATTTTGCCAAGGAAAATGTCGGCGAGCACTTCCGGAGTGAGCCGCATCTGACCGGGTTTGACACCTTCGACATTTACCACCAGCACAACCCCGCCCATAATCATGGGGAACTGGATGAGACCGCTCTGATCAAGCTCCTCTTTGGTAAGAGGGGCGTCCGAAGCGCCGAAATCCACCGTTTTTGCCTTTATCTGCTGGATACCGCCGCCCGACCCGATTGACTGATAGTTGAGTTCCAATCCTGCGATCTTGTTATACTGGAATGCCCATTGAGAATACACCGGGTAGGGGAAAGTGGCTCCCGCACCGTTGAGTCTCTGCGCATGTACCATGGTGAACGATTCGAAAAACGCCATCACAGCGAGAATCAGAAGCATTCCGATTTTTTTGCAGCGGTTGTTTTTCATGGTATTTCTCCTTTGAAAGATGGATGTGGGTGAAAACCGTTACCTGTATTTTTATCTGTTGATTTTGAATCGTGGCGATAGTATAACCGTGGCGTGTTAACTGCAAATTACTTTTATGTTAGAAAAGAGTTAGCCCTGATAATTCACAAAATATATTTATCATACCACCAAGGAAGAAAATCCCCTCTGCCTGCTGGCATCTCCCCAAGGGCACCCAAGCCGATTCAAGAATCGACTTGGGACCCGGTTAAGGGGAGAATT
>JBAYHX010000337.1:0-4026 GCA_041665965.1 Candidatus Latescibacterota bacterium | reverse complement strand
TAGTAATTCCGGTGGGGGACAAAATCAATCAGCAGCTTCTCATCATCACGAAGAATGAAAAAACCATTGAGAAGCGGTTTGTGGCCGGTTGTAATTTTGTCCCGCTTGTTGGCGAATTGGGATGGAGTGATGAATAAACCTTCTTTGGCGAGGAGAGCATACGACTGGGTTCTTCACTGGAGCGAAACAAAATATGGAATGCCTGCTCTTTTCCTGATAGCATTTATTGAATCATCCTTTTTCCCGATTCCGCCGGATGTCCTTCTTATCGCTTTGGCTTTCGGAGCACCCACAAAGGCATTCCGTTTCGCTCTTGCCTGTACGATCGGTTCAATGCTGGGCGGAATGTTCGGATATTTTATCGGGATGGCTTTTTTTGATGTGATCGGTATAAGAATTCTGGAGTTTTATGGTTTCCTCGATAAATTCTACATGATAAAAGACTTATATGATAAATATGACATTTGGATTGTTGCCATAGCCGGTTTCACTCCGATACCCTACAAGGTCTTTACCATAGCATCAGGAGTGTTCGGCATGAACTTCCCTGAATTTGTCATTGTTTCCTTTTTCTCACGGGGAGCAAGGTTTTATATCGTAGCAGCATTGATATGTAAATTCGGCCCGCCAATAAAAAAATTCATCGACACATATTTCAATATGCTTTCTATAGCATTTATTATTATATTGGTACTCGGTTTTGTTATTGTGAAAATGTTATTCTAATCGTTCGGGGTGTAGCGCAGCCCGGCTAGCGCGCCTGCTTCGGGAGCAGGAAGCCGACAGTTCAAATCTGTCCACCCCGACCAATAAATTCAAGGGTTTACGATCAAAGGTACGCTCTGAATGTATGTGCTGAAAAAGACAGGAAGAGACTGAAAAGTCTCTTTTTTTTGTTTTCCTCCCGATTTTTGGAAGGATATTCGACTCTAACATTTCTCCTTAGTTGCCTTCGCAGCCTGCCCATTCCTTCGCCGCATTATCCTGCTTCAAGTATAATTCCATATGTTTCTGCACCATCATGTTATTTCCGGAATGAAAAGACATAATAACAGTTGCACCGTGCAAGAATAACACATTACCTTTTATTGCAAAGTGTCTTTCATGTTCAGAAGTCTTGCCCTGCCATTCAGGTTATACCGGAAATGAGTGCATCCAGGTAACGTACAATACAACGCGAAGGAGGATCGCCATGTCAAGCAGGTTCACCCGCCGTCAAATGCTCGGTTCGAGTGTAGCAGCAGCAGGTTCGTTTGTGGCCGTATCGTGTGCTCATCAATCAGCGCAAGGGTCAAAATCTAACTGGAATCTTGGGCCGGATAAAAATCTTGTGCGTGATCTCACACCTGGTACTACCCCTGTCCGTCTTAGTGGTTATCTTGGTGCCCTTTTAGCGCAGCGTGATAAAATAAGCCCCACAGAGTCAATAAAAAAGCTTGTGGATGATGGTTTTAGAGGCTGTCACTGCGACGCTGCCGTTATTCATGAACTGAAAGATTCCGAACTAAAAGAACTTAATGAAGCACTTAAACAGTATGATGTTGCTGTATTTGAAATCGGCGGATATCAGAATATGATCCATCCTGATGCGGCAGAACGGCAGAAAAACCTTAAATTCCTTGCAAACTGCCTTGAGGCGGCTGAAAAGGTGAACTGTCCCCAGGTCGGAACTTGCACAGGAAGCCGTGATCCCAATTCTTATATTGGCGTTCATCCCGACAACTGGAGTGATGAAACATGGAAATTAACTGTCGAAAGTGTAAAGCAGGTTCTCCGCGATACCTCCGGTCTCAAGGCGGCTTTGGGTATTGAGGCCCAGATCACCATGAATGTCGGCAGACCTCAGGATCATAAACGGCTCATGGACGATGTGGGTGACAAGCGCTGTGCGGTAAATCTCGATCCGGTCAACATGGTATCCCTTGATAACTACTACCATACGACAGAACTTATCAATGAATGCTTCGACCTTCTCGGGGAACAGATTCTCGGCGCCCACGCAAAGGACACTTACATCTGGCCGGATAAGCAGACTGTTCATGTTCAGGAGGTCGCCTCCGGCCGCGGTGTCATGGATTACGAAACTTATCTTGTGCGACTAAGCCGTATGAAGTGGTCACGAACGCTCCTACCCGAGCATGTCCCCGCTGATGAATTGCTTTTTGCCGGCGCTTACATCCGTAAGGTTGCGGCGAAAGTGGGGGTCAAGATTTACGGCGACTGAGGTCAATCCGAATCGGACGAATGGACACCGTGCTGACCTTCACGTTGAGAGCAGATCCGGAGTTTATGGTGCTGTCTTCGAGAAAAATCTGTAACATTAAGAAGCGCAGGGCGAAAAAACATTTGCACCTCGCGGATTGTAAACCGTAACTTAAATGGCCGGATTGCATTTGCCGATGCAGAAAAAATGCAATGCCATATGCGATAATAACGTAAAATCAATAGAAACATATATGAGAAAATCACACATTCTTCCAGAGGTGGGGAAATGAACAAAATCGCCATGCTTTTTGTTTTTTGTGCCGGAATGTTTGTTGCATTATGTTCCGCAAGAAGTTCCGAAGCAGTTGAAGAAGCGCCGATTTATATTGGATGGTCATGCAAAGACATGACCCCGGATAAACCGGTATCGCTGTACGGTCAGTATTACCAGCGTATCTCTCAATATGTACAGAGTCCGCTCAAAGTTACCGCTCTCGCTCTCGAATCGAGAGTTGAAAACGGGAAAAATGAACAGGCTATCATGGTGTCGTGCGATGTCGCGGGAATAGGGAGAGAATTTCAGGATATGTTGCGGGAAAAAGTACATCCGATGATTCCCGATTTCGATGTGAGCAAGCTTTTTATGAATGCAACCCATACCCACAGCGCTCCTCCCACAGATTTGAATGTCAATACCGACATTGAGCAGGGAAAAGGAATGACCGGCGCTGAATTCCGTGTTCTTTTCCTGAACCGTGCCGCCGAAGCTGTTGTCGAGGCATGGAAAGGGCGTAAACAGGGCGGAATAAGCTGGGGACTCGGCCAGGCTGTTGTTGGGCATTGCCGTAGGGTTCAGTATATGAATGGGACAACCGAGATGTACGGGTCAACGAACAGGCCCGATTTCCTCAGTATAGAAGGTCCCAGTGATCCCGGTGTGGAGATGCTGTTCTGCTGGGATATGAACAAAAAACTCACCGGTATTGTCCTCAACGTATCATGCCCGTCGCAGGTAACGGAAGCAAAATATTACGTTTCTTCCGATTACTGGAGCGAAGTGAGGAAAAATCTCAAAGCGAAATATTCCAAAGACCTTTTTGTATTGACCCAGTGCGGTTATGCCGGTGATCAGTCGCCCCGTGATCTGGTACGCAATTACCGTGGAGAACCCAATATGTGGGATGTTCCCGGGATTGTTGAAATTGGGAAGAGGATCGCTCATGCTGTAGATACCGTGTATCCTTCCGCAAAGAACACGATAAAAACGAAAGTGGCTTTCGGGCACACAGTGAAAGAAATAAAACTGCCGCCGAGAAAATACAGCGAGGAATCATACAAGAAATCTCTCGCGATTGTCGAAGAAATTTTGTCCCGTGAACCGAAAGACCCGAACTCTCCCGATGCGGCATGGAACCGTTTTCTCAAAATTATGAAAGACAATGAGAAAACCCAACAGTTCGGCCCCTGGGATAATAAGGAGACCGACTTCGGCATTCTGAAAATCAATCAGGTATTGGTGAAACAATATGAAAACCGGGATAAAGATCCCGATTTTTCGATGGAGCTTCATGCCATCAGGCTCGGAGATATCGCATTTGCCACAAATCCGTTTGAGACCTATCTGGACTATGGCAACAGAATCACCAGCCGGAGCAAGGCTGCACAGACATTTCTGATCCAGCTTACCGGCGATCACGGAGGATATCTGCCCACAGCGAGAGCTGTTCCCGGAGGAGGCTATAGCGCTCTGGTCAGTAATGTAGGACCGGAAGGCGGCCAGGTGATGGTCGAGGAAACGCTAAAAGCGATCAATGCCATGTG
>JBAYHX010000336.1:0-4033 GCA_041665965.1 Candidatus Latescibacterota bacterium | reverse complement strand
TGGTTCTTCTGCACTTTATAACATGAACCATAGGATAAGGCGGAACCCCTTCAATATCAAGTCGCAATCCGGCATAATCGGTCGCATGCGCTCCCTTTTATTCCGTTTGCTTGCCTTGACATTGAAGGGGTTCCGCCTTATCCTATGGTTCATGTTATAAAGTGCAGAAGAACCATATAAAACAGGTATCCGATTAAAACGAAAAGAAACCAAAAAATAGAATCGATAATCTGGGGTGCTTTAATTGAATATAGGATGTCGTCAATCTTGGATAAGCTTTTAATCCATGCAGGTTGATATTGGCCTAAAACTTCAACGTGGTTGTCAATTGCCTTCGCGGCTCTTCTGCCGCTTTCGACGGCACCTTCAATACTCCATACCTGAGCCTGGATCCTGGTGTGGGCTCCGGCTAAAAACAGGTTTGAAACCGGAGTTCTCTGGGTGGGCAAATACGCCTGGGTATTAGTTGCATTGACCCATTTCGGCTGAAGAGGTTTTATCCCTTCCCTGGAAAATACCCACTCATGCCACACTTCTGTTTTAATAATTGGAAATTCCTTCAACCCCCTGCCATTATTAGCTTTTTTAATTAATTCATCAAGCGAGCCGCAGCTGAATATTTGAGCCTTGACTTCCTCTATGAATTCTTCCTTCGTGCATTTATCCACCGGCTTGCCGTAAATCCGTCCTGGAACGCTGCTGATACAAGATGTGCCCGTCCAGAGGGATTTTATGTCTTGCCCCAGATCCACGTCCCTGTCCCAGGCTTGTTCTTCGGCGAAAAGGGTTAAATTAAATTCGGAATCACTTATCACGGCCGCAGTCCTCTTCCGGGGGAATTTAATTTTTTCGGAAAATGCCAGCCTAAAAGAGACTTGAATATGAGGACCGCCTTGAATAAGGGGTTTGAATAACTTCAACTGCTCCTGCCTCTCAAGTGCAGGGGTCTCAGTTAAAATATCAGCCGTAACAAAAGGATTAATGGCCAGAATATAAATATCGCCCTGGATTCTTTCCCCGCCACAAGAAGCGGAGACAATACTGGTTCCATCAAACTCTAATTTTGTCAGAGCTTTCCCCCAATGGAATTTTACGCCTTTTTCTTCGAGATATTTAACCCAAGGGTCAAACCAGTATTCACTGCTGGGACCTTTAAACAGCAGCCAGCCGATTCCGGCACCCTGTGCCCACGCAGAACCATCCTGATCGGCTTCATGCCGGTGGATGGGTTTCGTGATTAGTTGTTTTCTGAAAAATTCACCGGCTGTGTGCAGCGAGACTTTTGACCAGTCCGAACCAATCCACGGACCAAAACAGGAACGCCAAGTCTTATAGGCCTTGTCTTTCAGCAGGGGCTTCCAGGCCTGTGCTGCATTGAGCTTGTCATATTCTATTTTACTTCTATTATTGGAAGTCCACGTTTTAAGCATCAAGTAGGACCATTTAATAAATTCCCACTTGCTCATGTTGAACATTTTTGGAATGCTTTTAAGGCCTTTGTCATAAAATTGAGCCTTGCCGGTATCCGGAAAAATACCAAAATCAAGAGGGCGTGAGAGTGCTAAATCATAGATATTTCCTTTTTCGCTGAAGGGAATCTCACGCATCAGATCAAAAGCATTATGATACCATGGCCCCATGCCGTGCCAAGAATACTCCACAGGCATATTGTTCTGACGGATCCGGGAACTTCTAAAGAACCCCCCCGGCTGATCGAGAGCTTCATACACCGAAACAGCATATCCTAATTGGACTAATTCATGAGCAGCGCTCAATCCAGATATGCCGGCTCCGAAAATGACTACGGATTTCATTCCTGTTTTTTCCTGATTTACCGGTTTCAATTTCCCTTTGAGCCGCGAAACATACCGGATACTCCGGCGGCGGCCACGACGATTCCGCCGATCAGAAGCCAGATAGTTTTATTGGTGGGTGAACCGGTGAAGAACCGCGAAACATCGGAACCAAACGATTCCGAAGCGCTGACACCCCAGATGATTAACACAATCCCGACGGCCAGCAGTGCAAGTGATAAGGCTTTGTTCATACAGAATACTCCTTTTAAATTAGGCGGCCGAAGAGCCGCGACTTTAGTCATCAGTTATCAGTAAGAAAATCCTTTGACTGATCACTGGTCACTTTGAAAATTCCCATACGATCGATTCAGCGGTTTTCAACCCGGCTTACGGCCGCTTATGACACGCACTAGAATCACGATAATGGCGATGACTAGAAGGATGTGTATAAATCCGCTGATCGTGTATGATGAAACCACTCCCAACAGCCACAGGACAATCAGAATAATTGCAATCGTGTACAGCATATCCTACCTACTTTCTTTTTATTATTTGTTTTGAGTGCTATCATGCCGGTTCAGGTGCATCCGCGCAGGATAAAAAGGATTACCAGTATCGGGATAGGCACTCCCAGGGCCCAAAGTAAAATCCACCCCATCTTCCCGTCTTCATTCTTATGAATAGAGATTATTCTTTCTTTCAGAGTTGAAGCTTTTCCTGATTTTTTGTACCGCATAGATATCATCCTTTAGTAATAAATGTTTTAGGTTTTAAGGAATGCCAGCAGGTCGGCGTTGAGCTGGTCTTTTCGCGTGTATGTGAGCCCATGGGGTGCGCCCGCATAGATCTTAAGGGTCGAGTTCCTGACCAGTTCCGATGAACGGAGGGCGGCGGCACCTATCGGCACGATCTGGTCGTCGTCGCCGTGGATAATCAGCGTCGGCACATCGAACTTCCTGAGGTCTTCGGTGAAATCCGTCTCGGAGAATGCCTTGATGCAGTCGAAGGTGTTCTTGTGACCTGCCTGCATCCCCTGGAGCCAGAACGAGTCAATCATGCCCTGTGAAACCTTGGAGCCGGGCCTGTTGGCTCCGAAGAACGGACCGCTGGCAATATCCTTGTAGAACTGCGAGCGGTCGGCGATGGAGTCGAGGCGAATCTTGTCGAACACTTCAATCGGCAAGCCGCCGGGATTGGCCGCCGTTTTCAGCATCAGCGGCGGAACTGCGGAAATCAGCGCGGCCTTGTCCACCCGTTTCGTACCGTGGCGGCCGATGTAGCGGGCGACTTCGCCGCCGCCCATCGAGAACCCGATCAGAACCGCGCCCTTCAGGTCAAGCGTTTCGATGAGCTCCGAGAGGTCGTCGGCAAAAGCGTCCATCTCGTTGCCGTTCCATGGTTGGCTCGACCGGCCATGGCCGCGACGATCATGTGCAATGCAGCGATAGCCGTTGGAGGCCAGGAAAACCATCTGGGTATCCCAGCTGTCGGCACTGAGGGGCCAGCCGTGGCTGAACACCACCGGTTTTCCTTTTCCCCAGTCCTTGTAGTAGATCTGTGTGCCGTCCTTCGTTGTAATCGTGCTCATGACAAGATTTCCTCAGTTGTTCGGTATAAGGCCGTATGCCTGGTATCGATTGTGTCTTTATTGCACAGTTCTATGTCTTAAGCGTATATAAAATCCGAAACAATATCGAATCAAGAATGAAATCTGAAACAAATACAAAAAAAAGAATCTTGAATAATAATCCGAATAAACAATGAAACCGGACTCTTTTCTTAATTCGTTTAATTAACTATTGTTTCTTATTCATTCCGATTGTTTCGGATTTCGATATTCGGATTTCGAGTTTGGGTTGCTGGCGGAGCCCGCCTTAGAATACTTCTTTTACAATTGATTTTGCATCAACATGTAAATTGGCCAGGAATTTTTCTATCGCATCCATCATCGGAGGAGGACCGCACACATAGATATTCTTACAGGTTTCAGTTATATTCGCCTTGAGAAATTTTTCCGTGATAAGCCCGTGTGAATATCCTTTCACCTCTTCATCCGACAAGATATTGATGAAGTTCCCGCCTAATATTTTTTTAAATTCAGTCTTTAATATGATGTCATCTTCTGTCTTGTTGGCAAAAATAAGCTTGTTGCCGCCAATTTTATTTTTCGACTGGAGATACCTTAAAATGGCAATAAAGGGAGTGACACCTGCGCCTCCGGCAATGAAGAGCCCCTC
>JBAYHX010000335.1:0-4034 GCA_041665965.1 Candidatus Latescibacterota bacterium | reverse complement strand
TGTCCTCACCGGGACTGACTGCATGAAAATCCCGTATATTTGCAACGTATCCCTCAAGACGTTTCATGATATACTGACTGTTGCGTGACCGGAGGAGTTCTGGATTCGGGACTCCATTCACATCCAGCCATTTTACAACACGCGCCCGCATCGAAAGAAGCTGCAGGAAAATTTTTCTCAGTCCGGGACTTCCGAGCGACCGAAGGAGAAAACTCATACGCTCCGGGTCATCGTCATACCGCATTTTGAGAAATGCCGAAAGCGCCTCATCCCTCAACTTCGAAGAACCTGTATCTTCAAGCATTTCGAACTGCGGATCGACTTCAGCCTGGACAGGGTATGACCTGAGTATCGTATTGCAGAAAGCATGAATTGTCGAAATTGGGGCGGTATAAACTTTCTCCGCCGTCTCACGCCATTTTGCGGATGAATCCGGATAAAGGACGGCAAGTTCCAGCGCCTTGCCGGCGATGCGGGCTTTCATCTGATCGGCGGCCTTGTTTGTGAATGTTATGGCGGCCATTTCCGAAAGAGAAACTTGTCCGCTGTTCAGCAGATGAAGGTATCTTCCCACAAGAACACGCGTTTTCCCCGAACCGGCCCCCGAGCTTACCGCTACCTCATCCGCCTGAGATGTTCCCACAAGTTTCTGATCGCTGTCAAGGTCACGAATCGGCATCTTCGCCCTCCCCCGGTGCGGTTTCTCTTCCGCCCCGGCACAGCAGGCGGAAATCACACCGGCCCGCATCCCTGCAATCGCCTGCTGGAAACTCGCCCCGCTTTATTTTTTCGGCCATTACACGAACACAGGCGAAGGCGTTCTCTATGTAGTCCTCCCATGACTCCCCCTCGATCGGGTTTCTCCCGTCTTTATAGCGGACGTACTCCATCTCTCGTAAACTATAGAATATGCTTTCGTGAATCATACCGCCGTCCACAATATGCTCTGCCGCCGCTTTCAGATACAGTGGCGCCTGGAGCGCCCTGCCGGAAACAAGATCGCTGTTATACGCCTTATAATCCCCGGTCTTGTAATCGATTATCCTTATCCGGGGAGGCTCCGCGCCTGTATCGACATCGATACGGTCGATCCTGCCTGAAACAGAAACATCGCCGCTTTCGTTTCCGATTCTCAGCGCCGGGTAGGAAGACCGGGCGGAATGCCCTTCAATCCCGAAATCCGCCTCAAGGAACGCCGGTCTGAAAGGAGAGGCGGCAAAATTCTCCGCCTCGTGTTCGAGGTAATTTTCCATCCAGGCAAGGATGAATTTTTTCTCGGCCATGATCACCAGAGGATGGATTCCGGCAAAGAGTTCAGCCTGCTCGACAAACAGTTTTTCACAGATATCCCCCATCATACGTTTCATGCTGTCGGAATCGATCCGGCCGAATTTTTCATACCCCTGCGAGATCATCTGACGGTAAAAACGGGCGAGAAGCTCGTGGATAAAAATCCCCCGTGAAGATGTATCAACCTCATCGAACAGCTCCCTTTTTACTTTGAGCCTGACAACCCGCGCAAGAAAATACCTGACCGGACATGATGCGTATTGTTCGAGTTCGGAAACGGAATATACCGTTTTCTTTTCCAATTCACCGGCGGCTGTTTTAAGTAAAACGGATCCTTCAAGAGTCAAACCGCGGTTGTCTTGCATCCCGATCCATCGTTCAAGGGAATGAATTATCCTGTCAGCTTCGGTCTTATCATCCCGGAGCAGTCCGGCAAGGATACCTACCGATAATTCCGGGTCGGCTTTCATCGTGCGCAGGATTTGTTCGCTTCTGCCGCGGGCGTCGAAACAAACCCCCTCGAGCCCGGTTTCCCCGGAGTTTCGGGGATGAAAAGAGTTCATGCTCCACAGGGCATGTTCGCGAATTTCCCGAATGTAGGGGGAAATAGAAGAATCTCCTCCCCCGCTTTCGATCCGGGGGAAGGTCAGGAATAATTGCCGTGCGCCGTGTATGGACAGATAAAAGAGGAGGCTTTCCTCGGATTCGGCGTGCCTGCGGATCTCACCGGCAAAATCCGGGGTATGGAGTGTAAAACCGTTGTTCCTTGCTGTCAGCGGCATGTTATCGAGCCCGGCAAAGAAAACGATCCTCCGGCTGATATAACGGGCATGGTTCACATCGGCAAGGATCACCCCTTCCCCTTCGCAGGGTTGTTCGATAAAAAAGGCATCACGGAGAAACGATAGGAAAAGGCGGTAGAGTTCCGAAACTTTGACCATTTTCAGAAAGGTCGAGTAGAATGCGGCGAATTCATCGAGAAGCTCAGCGAGACGGCTGAACGCCTTTATCTCGGAAAGCGCACCGGAAGCATCTCCCCCGCCGTCAAGGTGTTTCGGTATATCGAGCCATTCGATCATCTTTTTCACGCTGGAAACGAAGCCATCGGGAGAATCGGTATCGGCGAGTATGCAGCTCCATCCGCGGTCGTCCATTTCCGGAGCGCCCTTTTTTCCGGCTTTCCGTTTTCTTTCGCCGGTATACTTCGACGAGAGAACACGTTCAGCCAGCCCGTCGTTTTCGGGGTGGATGGAATACTCGACCGCGTCGAGCACGACCCGTGCAACAGGATGGGTGGCAAGCTGACGGCGGACGCCGCCTTCCACCGGGATTTCATTTCTTTTGAGCGCGCGGTGCAGCGGACTCCCGCAGACAGGCCCGAACCGTGAAACAATAATGATTTCGTGCGGCTCCCAGAGACCGGCGGCGATTTTTTCCCGTATAGTGTCCCCTATCCATCCGGCTTCCGAGGATTCGCTGCGGAAGGTATGAATCTGCACATCTTCGGGAGCGCCTTCCCCGGTATACGTCCCTCCCCGGAATCCCCGTAAAACGATGCCCGTTCCGCCTTCGAAACGAGGCTCGACATTCACGATCTTCCCCCCGGAGGCTTCAAGACGGGATACAAGCCTGCCGGGCAGGGTGAAAAGCTCCGGGCGGGAAGGGTCATAGGGAATGCTTACCGCGCACCTGCCGAAATAATTCATGAGCAATGCAAGGAGCTGATACTGCCTGTCGGTAAGGTCATAGAAACCGTGGACGATGAGCGCGCCTTTGAACTCCCGCGCGAAAAGCTCCGCACAGCCGTCCTCGAGCGCCATCATCACCGCACCCTCATGATCGACAGCCCCAAGCCGTTTCAGGTGCATATCGTACGCTTCCGCGGCGCCTGCCAGTTCACCGGTGCCGCTGAATGGTTTCCCGGAGCTGCGGATATCGGCGAGATAGGTCAGAACGGCATTGATAAAACCGGGATAGCCGGCGATCGGAGCATATCGTGAATTCCTGCCCATGCGCCGCGCCGCGGCCTCTCCCGCAAGGGCGCGTTTCACCTGGCGGGTGACGATTTCACGGGAGATGCCAGCCTTTGAAAGGATGGCGAGCGCAAGCCCTTCCATGGTATGGACGCGGTGCCCGGCAAAACCTTTTCCGGAAAACCGGGCCAGTTTCCTCTCCAGTTTAACAACCGAGCGGCTGTCCGGAACCACGGCGCAGACCGGCCCCAGACGGAGAGGTGTCCGTTTCAAAAGGGCGTCGAGATTTGCCTCCGGGTCCGGCCCGGCAAAGACAGTGAGATTCATTGGTTACCCAGGTTAGGAAATCGGGGCTGTAATGAGATCATCAGTGCTCACTTCGACAAGCTCAGTGAGCTATTTGACAAATTCAGCGAGCGTGTTACCCCATTAATAAGAAATCATGCAAATATCGGTTCAACTATCGTAAAAATGGCGTTACGGCTTCAGCACGGATATTTCCGTCCAGTCGCCGATGAAAGAGCCTCCCTCCATCTCGGTGTCGTTCACATCCACACGGGCGATGCGGATCTCGGCGCCGTCTTTGTCATGGTAGCTGTAGCCGTTCGAGTGGATAACATACGATACGCCGTCCACCTTTCCAAGATACATGACAACATGCGCCCGCTGACCGCAGAGGGTGATCCCCGGAGGGCAGGCATCCAGAGTCCGGTAGAGAAAATCTTTCGGGGTCCCTTTCGGGAACGCGAACACGCGGCTTGCGTTGTGCAG
>JBAYHX010000334.1:0-4064 GCA_041665965.1 Candidatus Latescibacterota bacterium | reverse complement strand
CTCTATAGGCAACCAATTGAGAACTTTCATAGTTCCCCTCTCTATGATGGGGGGGGTGAGTTTCATCGAACTGCATTTCAAAAATATATTACCGCAATCGCAACAACGCCGTAAATGAGTATTGTCAGTTGCAGGGGAATATCGCTCAGGAGTATCTCCTCAGGCTGCCCGCCTTCGTTTTTGCTGTGAACAAGATACAGGTAACGAAAGATTCCATAGAGGACAAAGGGGACGGTCAACACCAGATGGCTGCCGAATTTGTGCACTGTCTCTTCGGACAGGGTGAAAATCATATAAGCCACAAGTGTCGCTGAAGTTACTACCCCAATCATCTGATCGAGGAGATAGGGAGTGTAGTTTTTGAGAATAGTACGGTGCGCATCGGCCTGCTTTTCAAGAAGAACAATTTCGTGCCGTCGTTTGGAGAGCGCGAGGAAAAGAGCCAGAAGCATAGTGCAGATGAGAATCCAGTTGGACACAGCAACCTGGATGGCCAGAGCCCCGGCGATAACCCGGAGCAAAAACCCGAAGCTGATAACAAATACATCCAGGATCACCATATGTTTGAGAAAAACTGTATAGATGATCTGGAGAAGAAGATACGCAAGAACTACGGTTCCGAAACCGGTACTGAACAGGAAAGAAAGAACAAGCGTGGCAGCACTTAAAAGAGAGAAAAAGAGCCAGCTTGTTCCAATGCCGATATGTCCGGCAGCGATAGGACGGAATTTCTTGACCGGATGGGCGCGGTCTTTGTCCACATCGAAAATGTCATTGAAAATATAAACCGCGCCGGTAATCAGGCAAAAAAGAACAAACGCTTCGACTGATTTTACAACATCTGATACATCCCGCGCCTGACTGGAAAAAATAAGCGCTGCAAAAATAAGCGTATTTTTGGTCCATTGCCGGATTCTCAGAAGTTGCAGAGTATCGCCGACAGTCATAATTCACTCTCCGGCAAAATAAATCTCATGAATCAGGGACAGAGCCCACGGAAACGCATGGCTTCTGCAACACGGCCGATGGCCAGTTTCAAAGCCGCAGTGCGCATGCTTATTTTTTCGGCGCGCATCATTTCATCAAGAATACGGTATGTGGAAATCATGATACCCTGGAATCGTTCTTCGACCTCAAGATCGCCCCAGAAAAATTGCTGCTTGTCCTGGACCCATTCAAAGTAGGATACTACAATTCCCCCGGCGTTGACCAGAATGTCGGGCAGAACTATAATGCCGCGGCTGTCCAGAATTTTATTCGCCTGAGGCGAGATGCCCGCATTTGCTGCTTCGGCAATGATGGAAGCTTTTATTGAGTCCGCGTTCTTATTATTGATTGTGTACTCGAGCGCCGCAGGGATCAGAAAATCCACAGGGAGGGCGATGAGTTCCTCATTGGTTATTTTTTCGCTTCCCGGGAATCCTTCCAGCCTGCCGTTCTTTTTCTTGTATTCAATTACCGCTTCTATATTGAGGCCGTCCTCTTTATATATTCCGCCCAAAGAATCCGAGACTGCCACAATTGTACAGCCGGTTTCCGACAAATACTGAGCAGTACTCATTCCCACAACGCCGAATCCCTGGATTGCCGCGGTTGAACTATAAAGATATATCTCGTGGTCACGGGCGGATTCTTTCAAAATATGCACAAGACCTCTGCCCACAGCTCCGAGCCTTCCTACCGATCCTCCGAGAGAAAGCGGTTTTCCGGAAACCACATTTGACACCGAATACCCGGCAAATGTACTGTAGCCATCCATGATCTGCGCCATTGTAGTCTCGTTTGTGCCGACTTCCGGCGCAGGGATATCCTTCTCCGGGCCGATGATGGGGGAGATTTCCCATGCGTAACGGCGGGTGAGACGCTCCAGCTCCGACGCCGACATTTTCTTCGGTTCGCAGCAGACTCCTCCCTTTGCGCCTCCGAACGGGATATTCACAACCGCGCATTTCCAGGTCATCAATGCCGCGTGGGCAATGGTTTTCTCCAGAGTGATATCCGGATGAAACCGTATCCCGCCCTTTGAAGGCCCGCGGAAAAGGTTATGCTGAACCCTCCAGGCGTCAAAAAGCGCAATTTCCCCATTGTCCATCATGACCGGAAGATGCAGGGACAGAGTCTTTTGTGGTTTTTCAAGCCTTTTCGTATAAATATCGGGAAGTCCCATCGAAGCGGCGATCTCCCGCATTTCTCCCGTTACATCCCGGTAAAATTCCTGCCCGACTTTCACAGCTTTCGGACTGGCTGTCGTATTAGGCATCTAAAATCTCCTTGTTCGTATGTTCCATTTCTTCACTAAGTTACCAATTTAAGCTGTAAAATACCAAACCGGGATATGAAAATCAAGGTGAATGGTAAAAATGAAGGATCAGGAATGACGCGATGGGATGCACTCTGCGCAATTCTGTTACTTTCAGCCTGCGCCGCAGGATTTTCAGCATCTGGTTGAACAAGAGAATGTTATGTGGACAATCTGATTTATTTCACTATCATCAGCCGTCCCGTTTGCACGAAATTATCTGCTTTGAATGCGATTCTGAATAAGGATCAGAATCGTTCCCAGAAATCCGGCAACAACAAGTCCGTAGTCTTGTGGAACCCGCAAATTTATCGCAGCGCTGATGCCGACGATAGACCAGAGAAATGGAATGACAAGAAGATAGGCAGGCACTTTTTTTATCGTCCAGAGCAATATACCGAAAGTGAAGATAGTTGTGGGACAGGGTGCAACGCCAAACATTGGAGCTTCAGGGTATGAATGTTCAAAACTAAGGCATAGAATGGGGTATAACACCATTGCATAAAAGATGAAGAATGCCCCAAGAATGTGAGGGATCGTATACTTGAACTGAATGGAGAGCCTATCACGAATTGAACCGGCCAGGAGAAAAAGGAATCCTTGAATGATGTAGAGAAATCCAAAGATTATGGCCGCCGGATTTATCGTTCTGAAAAAAACGATGTGGTAAAAAACACCTATCCAAATCCAAAAGAGAGATACTATTCCTGATATGGTTCTGGCTGAGTATTGATTTTTACTGAATGCGAATCCGATAGCAACTATACCCAATATGTATGCGACTATTTGCGCGGGCCAGATTGCGTTATTATAAATCACAAAAATATCGAAGAACTGCTCAATGGTAAATGGGATTTTCATGATTTAAAGGCTCATTATTTTAATAAAAAGGAGATTGCGCTTTTATAACCGGCAACCTCCTTTTTCCATCACTCAGAAATGCTGAACTCTTTTCAGAGCCGTTCTGTAATTATAGATCCCCGTACATGTCATAGACCTTGTCTATCGGCATACCGTCACGGATTGCCTGACGTTCGGCGTCCTCGTAATCGTGAATTTCTTCAGCGCGAATAAGCACCTCATCCACAAAGAGTTTGGGAATGACCTGAAGGCCGTCGTCGTCACCGAAAATGAAATCGCCGGGATTTACGATTACATAGTGGGTGAGATGCCCCTTTATGTGGATCGGAACATTGACATCGATTATCCGCCAGCCGCCGTACGCATTGGGTGTGGTGCCGCGGGTGAAATAGGGGAAATCGCCCAGTTTGAAAATGTACTGGGTGTCGCGGGTCATCCCGGAATTCACAATCCCGACACAGCCGCGCGAGCGGGCAAGATTGCAGCTCATTTCGCCGAACGTTGCGGCCTGCATGTCTCCGCCGGTGTCGAACACGAGAACACTGCCGGGGAAAAGGCTCTGCATCATGCGTTTCTGGGGGGAGCCTTCTTTTTGCCATTTGAGCTCACGGGCATCCTTCTCTTCTTCGGTCATATGAGTTTCCGGGGCGAGGGAATGCCATTTTATAGGGATGCATCTTCCCGCGATGATGTCGTGTTCCTTGAGAGGTTTTATCCCATGATCGAGAATGGTATTAACAATGCCGGTGAGCCAGAGCGCATCGCTGAGACAGCCGCCGTAAAGCCGCCGGTACCGTCTCGCTCTCTCCACATCGTCGATATCGAGGGTGCGGATCACCTTTGGCGGGTCGGGCAGCCGGTAAGGGTACTCGAACATGGTGATGTCGGTGTCGATGAACGCCGG
>JBAYHX010000333.1:0-4065 GCA_041665965.1 Candidatus Latescibacterota bacterium | reverse complement strand
CAACGGCATCAATCTCGTCGATAAAAATGATACAAGGAGCGTTGCTCTTACCCTGCTCGAAAAGATCCCGGACTCTTGATGCCCCCACGCCGACGAACATTTCAACAAAGTCAGAACCGCTCATGCTGAAAAACGGAACTCCCGCTTCACCGGCAACAGCACGGGCCAGCAGGGTCTTTCCGGTACCCGGAGGTCCAACAAGGAGCGCCCCTTTTGGAATTTTACCGCCCAGACGCTGGAACTTACGGGGATCTTTGAGAAAATCGATAATTTCCTGAAGTTCTTCTTTGGCTTCATTAACACCTGCAACATCAGCGAAGGTGATTTTCGTGCTGTTTTCGGCAATAAGTTTAGCTTTGGATTTTCCGAAAGAGAATACTCCTTTTGGACCGCCCTGCATTTGCCGAAGAAAAAACAGCCATAAGCCTAAAATCATTACCCAGGGAAGAAAGGATATCATTATATTCACCCAGGTTTTCTCAGCTTCGATGCTAACTTCTATTCCCTGCGAAACAAGACCTTTTAAAAATGCCTGGTCAAAAACCCCTACCTGGGTAATAACACCTTCATAATTGTTAGTATCACCGGGCTTTCCCAATTTCATTGACTCGGAAAGTTTTGCTTCCAGTGAACCGCCTTCATGGATTTTAATTTTGGTAATCTTTTTGTTGGCGACAAGATTGTCGAACTGAGTATAACTTACCTTCGCGTAATTAGAAGTCTGGGAGTTCATCTGTTTCCAGAGAAAAACACCAAGCAGCACAAGAAGGAACAGAAAAGCCAAACGGTGTCCCAAAGACCACCCTTTGCCTGGAGGATTAGCTCCGGCTGAAGGTCTCTTTTTTCTCAGCAGGTCACGTTTATCCGGATGTGATTTTGGATCGAGAGGGCTCTCGGGATCGTCCTGAAGGTAATACGGTTTTTCTTTTTGAAACATAGCTTTGTTAATTTCCTTTTTTTTAAATTCCAATGGTAGACCGGATGTTCCAATATTTTGAAAATGTTTTTTACTGGAACATACGGAAATATCCATGACGGGTCTGAAATCATATTTTGGGAAGGAAATTCATTCCCATTGCGGCCCATCATGGTAGTTCATAAGCAGTACTTTTTTGCAAGAACCGTTTATCCGTAAACATTCCGATGATTTAAAGCCCGGAATCCAGACAGATACCGCCCCTGCACGGACAACAGGAATAGAATCCCGTAAAACCTGAGGGATCGAAGCCGCCGAGAAGATGTCAAAGACCTTGACCGGCTTGAGCATTCCGAACGGAACCATATATTCGCCCTTTGTCGCAGGTCCTATGGTAATGGGACCATACTTCATGACTACGCTCGGGCTAAGCAGAATGCCGTTTCTCCCATCAACTGTCTTTTTATTCGAAACTTCCCGGACAGTGATGCAGCCGTCATCGGGTATCCATGTTTCACCGGGTACAGATAGTGGAAATGGTTTGTACTGCTGAAATATCTTTATAAAAGCCGCACTATTTTTTCCCGTTCCGCAGCGTACTTCTTTTGAAACATCGATCATTCCTGATTGCTCAAAAGAAATACAATCGAGAATCCTCTCGATTTCTTCTTTATCAGTATCACGACCGCTGCCTTCCAATAACTCAAGACAATGTCTAACTATCCGCTGTCGCAATACCTTATGATAACTCATCAATTTATGTTTATCAAGGAGTATTTTGCCGGAACTCTTGAAGAAACAACAGTGTTTAAATGATTCCAGCATTTTATCATGCAGATATTCTTCCTGCAAACGTGAAAGTTCCGCCAGCCGAGTGAGAGATGAGGTAATATTAGGAGAAAAACGGTCTTTTAATAGGGGCAGCAATTCGTGACGAATTCTGTTTCGGAAAAATATGGTATCGTAATTTGATGAATCTTCACGATATCCAATGCCATTTTCTTCAAGATATACCCTGATATCACTTCGAGACTGGTCAAGGAGCGGACGAATCCAGAAATTATCACGCTTTGGGAGAATTCCTGCAAGACCGGATGGACCTGTACCACGGATAATTCGCTGGAGAATCGTTTCGGAAAGATCGTCAAGGTTATGGCCAGTTGCGATTTTTGTCATACTCCTTTCCCTGGCAACTGTTTCAAGAAAATTTTGACGGGCTTTACGGGCAGCCGATTCCAACGATTCATCTTTTATCTTCAGTTCCCCTTCAGAGAGACGGGACACTGTCAAATGAACCTTGAGGTGATCACACAATTCTTTTGAAAATAATTCGTCAGTATCCGATTCGGTTCCGCGGAGGGAATGGTTGAGGTGACCCGCTTCAACGGTGATGTTGAAAATGTCCCGAATTCTCAGTAAACATGCAAGAAGAGCGACAGAATCCCCTCCACCCGACAGAGCTACAAGGACTCTGTCGCCAGTTGCAAGGAGGCGGTGCCTCTTGCAGTAATTCACTACTTTCTGTTCGAATTCATTCATTATCTGGCAGATGTGTAATCACTTTGCGTTTTCACAGTAACGTGCAGCAGACTGTATGGTGTTATGCATAAGCATGGTTACTGTCATTGGCCCGACTCCGCCGGGAACTGGGGTGATAGCAGACGCCTTTTTTGAAACCGCTTCGAAATCCACATCACCAACCAGACGATTTCCGCTTATCAGAGAAGGGTCATCGATCCGATTTATTCCAACATCAATTACAACCACTCCTTCTTTTACCATGTCGGCTGTGACCAGATGTGGTCTTCCTACAGCAGCCACAAGGATATCAGCCTGAAGGGTGTAATAAGAAAGGTTTTTCGTAGCGGAATGACATACAGTAACGATAGCATTTGCCCCGCTTGATTTCTGGAGCATAATATTCGCCAAAGGCTTTCCAACACTGTTTGAACGCCCGAGTATAACCATATGTTTCCCATTTGTTTCAATTCCGCAGCGTTCCAAAAGAACTTTACATCCCAGAGGTGTGCATGGAAGAAATGAGGGCTTCCCGATGACCATTTTCCCGACATTGACCGGATGTAAACCATCCACATCTTTATCGGGATCAATTTTCATGATCATTTTCCCCTCGTCAATGTGTCCGGGGAGAGGGAGTTGAATCAATATCCCATGAATGCTGCGATTATGATTCAATTCATCCACCAAAGCGATGATATCCCTCTCGGAAGTAGAGGCCGGAAGACGGTATACATCAGAATAAATCCCTGTTCGTTCGCAGGCTTTTTCCTTGTTGCGAACATAAATTCGGGATGCCGGATCATCTCCTATGAGAATAACTGCGAGTCCGGGAGCAATCCCTATATTTTTCAACTCGTCTACCTGCGCTTTCATCTCTTCCTGCATTTCCTGCGCGATAGCTTTACCATCAATAATTTTTGCCATATCGCACTACCCTTTCGGTATTCTTTATCATTGAATATCTATGAAACATAAATAAATAATTATATTCATGATGATGACGAGAAAAGGTGGGTTCTTCAGATTTTGCTTTAAGAAAAATATATCTGCTGGCCCGATTGATGAACACAAATCGATAATTTTATGAACTTCTACCTCTGGAGTGCAGTATATAATTTACATCTTTTTTAATATCTTATCAAGTTTATTCGAGTGATAGGGGAAATAGTTATACAAAACTTCTATTATTAAAAAGATATACGCTTATCGAGATTAAACAGCACGTTTTAACTCACCCCTTGATTCCCCCCTACCATCCCACTTTTGTTTCACAAAAGCGGGGACCCCGGTGCAAGAGATGGGAAGACCAATAACTGCTTGAGAGAGAATGGATTATAAAATATATCAGGGGTTTCCCCTCGCCCCTTCACGGGAGAGGGGGACATGGGGTGAGAGCGTCTTTATCTGCTCATTTTATAACCTTTGCTGCGTCAAATAGATAAGCGGTAAAAGATATATCGATCGAATAAGTTTATCCCGTTAAATCCATAAAAGAAATTATTAAAAAACCCGGTTGTCTTCAGCCGGGTTTTTTATTTCAACATTGTTTCGATTAATTACTGTAATTCTTTGAATTTTTTTATCCCTGCTAAACGATTGGTAACTGCAGCTAGGATATATTTTTCCAT
>JBAYHX010000332.1:0-4078 GCA_041665965.1 Candidatus Latescibacterota bacterium | reverse complement strand
TGATAACAGATGAGCATGAGATGAGCTTTGGATAACCTATGATGTGTGAAACTTGCTGTTAGATCCAATAATTTATCTTAATAATGTGGATACGCAGAAGATATCTTCCCATGGTAATAATGAACAGTTTCAAAGGTCAGCTAAGGAGAAGCTAACAAGGGAAGTATGGGAATTTCCAAATACCATGAGAGCAGAATATCAATTTTGTTGATTATTGCAATTCGAAACGTTATCATGAAACATTAGGTAACTCACTCCCCTAAATTTTGAAAGAAGAATAATGATAGTGAAAGCAAGGTAAATGCATTTATCACAAGAAATATTGAGTAGAATAAAATTCCTTTTGAAAAGGAGTATGATACTACTATGAAATCTTGTCGCCAGACGGTCATACTGATTTTCATAATTCTCTTCTGTTTTTTTGTAAAACCGCACATGTCAGGAATCATCTATGCGGGGGAAATCCCGAATTCAATTTTGAAAAAATATTCCGAAAATCTGTACATCATCCGTTCCGGCAGCGGGGAAACCTTTGAAAGTGCGGCGGAATCGGCCAGATTCGAAATTTCAAAATATTTCGAATCGAATATCCGCGGCGAAACTTTGGTAAATCAATGGATGAAAGCTCGCACCGGAAAGGGAAAACCTGACGAAATGCGGAGCACTGAAATTACTATTACCATCAAGATTACTTCCTCTCGTGATTTACCCGGAATAGAAATTGTCTCGACCAGGGAAAATAAATCAAAAAAGGTTTTTGAAGTCTGGGCTGCTCTTGAAAAAAAGTCATATTCCCAGTCTCTTTTTGAAAAAATTAGGAAAATAGATGAGAATGTTGATCGTAAACTGGCCGATAAAGAGGGAGGGAATATTCGCCGTGTCCGGTTTCTTTTTCAGTCTGCAAAGTCTCTTATGACCCGTGAACAGGTATTGGGTGACCTGAATCTTCTCAAACAGGGATCGGAAATTCCCTCAAGAAACTCGCTATTTTCTGCTGTCATGAACAGTCTGGACAGTCTCATCGCCGGAGCTTTTGATACGGGGCTGGTTTTCAACAGTGGCATTGACGAGAAAGTAAGATCAGCATTGATCAAGGGGATTGTTGACGCAGGAATACGGGTAAAGGAATATCAGGATATTCAGTCTTCGACCTCTGCCGGAGTCGACCTGATCTTATCAGTAGAGCACAAGGTCGATTTCCCGGTCACAAAAGCAACGGTATCCGGCAAAGATTTTGTTTTCAACTGGGCGAACTGGATGATATCACTGAAAGCCATCGATCCTGCCACTCAGGAAATCATCGAGACACAGCTTTTCAATGACAAGGTCAGTGGAGGAAGCGAGGGGCAGGTTCGGGAACGAATGCTGAATAAAATGCTAAAAACCCAGGTTCCCCAAATAACTTCCTGGATATACTGGGTTATCTTCAAACCGGAAAAATAACAGAACCAAAAAAATATTTTGGAGTGTGAAGAACTCAAAATAAGACTTTTTAGTTTATGTTTCCTCTGATATTATTAATTCCTGCTTCTGACTCCTCTTTTCTTCCTTTATAACCGATGGTAAGATTTACCGTGAAAAAATGGGATACATTCGGCAAATCCCGTTGAGGCTGATTGTTATAGCTGTCATTGCCCTTTGACTGTCGTCCAGGTCAAATATATAAAGATAAGCCGTGAGTTCAATACCGGAATGGAACGGGAGATGGAAGATGTTGAGAAATCAAAAACCCCTGTCATTTTGATAATCTTTTTCTTGACAACAGGTAAATATAACATAATATATGCTTACAATAAAAGATAGTGGTTTTGCGAAACAGGAGAAGTGAAAATAAGAATATGAGAACAATATTCCTCACATTACTGCTGCTTGCATTTTCAATAGCGGTTTCCCCTTTTGCCCTAGCTCAACTTGCCGACACCCCCTGGCCGATGAGAGGCCAGAATCTCCAGCACACGGGAAGAGGAATTGCATCCGTTGCTGCTTCAAGCACCGTTAAATGGAAATTTCAGACTGATAATCCTGTTGAATCCTCTCCAGTAATAGGCGCAGACGGCACCGTTTATGTGGGTGCTAATGATAAATATCTCTATGCGATAAGGTCAAATGGGACATTGAAATGGAAATTCGAAACTGGTAATTCTGTCAGTTCCTCGCCCGCAATAGGTGCAGATGGTACTGTTTATGTGGGATCTTATGATAAGTATTTCTACGCAGTAAAATCGGACGGGACATTGAAATGGAAATTCGCGACCGGAAATGTTGTCAGTTCCTCGCCCCCAATAGGCTCCGACGGTACCGTTTATGTGGGGTCTTATGATAACTATCTCTACGCGATAACATCCGGTGGGACATTGAAATGGAAATTCCAGACTGGTAATGTTGTCAGTTCTTCACCTGCTATAGGTGCAGATGGCACCGTTTATGTGGGGTCTTATGATAACTATCTCTATGCAATAACACCCGGCGGGACACTGAAATGGAAATTTGAAACTGGTAGTTCTGTCAGTACCTCGCCCGCGATAGGCGCAGACGGTACGGTGTATGTAGGATCTTGGGATAACTATCTCTATGCAATAAAACCTGACGGTACATTGAAATGGAAATTCGAGACACCATATAGTCTGGCCTATTCCTCGCCCGCAATAAGTAATGACGGTACTGTATATGTAGGGTCTGATGATGCTAATCTTTTTGCAATAAAATCTGACGGGGCATTAAAATGGAAATACCAGACTCATAGTGCAATTCATTCCTCGCCCGCAATAGGTTCCGACGGTACGGTGTATGTGGGGTCAAATGATTATTACCTCTACGCGGTAACATCGGACGGGACATTGAAATGGGAATTCCTGACCGGTAATGAAGTTCATTCCTCACCAGCGATAGGCGCAGACGGCACCGTTTATGTCGGTTCTGGTGATAATTATCTCTACGCTTTCGCCCCGGAAACTCCCGGCGCCAATACTATAGCTGTAACCGCTCCCAACGGGGGCGAGATACTCTCAGCCGGGTCGCCATTCACCATCACCTGGACATCTTCGGGGATAACGGAAGTCTACCTTGAATATTCCACAGACGGTGGAACGAACTGGTCCATGATCGAGGGCGGCGTGCCCGCTTCCGCTGGTTCGTACGTATGGACGCTTCCCGTTGTTACCTCGGCTATATGTCTCGTACGGGCAAGTGATTCCTTTAATTTGATGACAAACGATGTGAGCGATGCGGCGTTTGCTATCGGCTCCGTCCAAAATATCACCGTTACATCCTCCAATGGCGGTGAGTCCTGGACCGCCGGAACATCTCATAACATTACCTGGACTTCCTCCGGTGTCATAAATGTTAAGCTCGATTACTCTACGAATAATGGCTCTACATGGACAGAGATTATAGCGAGCATAAGCGCCTCTGTGGGGAGTTATACGTGGACTGTGCCGAATGAGCCGTCTGTAAATTGCCTCCTGATGATAAGCAACGCATCTAATGCGGCAGTTAATGATGTGAACGATGCGGTGTTCACAATTTTGCCTCCTATTGTTCTTGCCGACGCTCCCTGGCCTATGTTTCGGCAGAACATCCGGCATACAGGAAGAGGACTTGCTACCGTTGCTGCGTCAAACATGGTAAAATGGAAATTTCAAACTGGTTTTCCAGTCGAATCCTCCCCCGCAATAGGTTCCGACGGCACGGTGTATGTGGGATCTGCTGATACTTATCTCTATGCGTTAACATCTTACGGGACATTGAAATGGAAATATCGGACAGGGGGTGGTGTTTTTTCCTCCCCCGCAATAGGTTCCGACGGCACGGTGTATGTGGGGTCTGGTGATGCTTATCTCTACGCATTAAGATCGGATGGGACATTGAAATGGAAATTCCGGATCAATGATATTATATACTATTCCTCACCCGCGATAGGCGCAGACGGCACAGTGTACATTGGGTCTAAAGACACTTATCTTTACGCTATAGGATCAGACGGAACATTTAAATGGAGATTCCAGACAGGAAGTTCCGGCTATTCCTCGCCCGCTATTGGCTCCGACGGCACGGTGTATGTGGGGTCTCAAGATAATTA
>JBAYHX010000331.1:0-4102 GCA_041665965.1 Candidatus Latescibacterota bacterium | reverse complement strand
TAGCGCTACTTTTTCTTCAGCACTGTAGTTCTTCCGGACTTTCCTCATGGCGTCTCCTCCCTGGCTTAGTATACAACTACTTCACGCTGAGGAAAACTCCATTTCCGTCTGAAGCAGAACAATTGTATTTCTTTACAAAATTCGAGTCTTGCTTTTATACTGGGATAAAGTTCTTTATATGTAGTGTTTGATTCATTTGTTTCACTATCGATTATATGTACAATATAAATTCCATTGGTGGTAAACAATGGTTTTGAAAATGTATTTTTGTCATTCGTATAAAGATAATCGGATATATAAGATTCACCGAAAAACGGCCATACACTCGTAGATTTTAAATATTCCATTGTACTGTTTTCGTCGCACATATCTGCTATTTTTCGAAAAATTTGTTCATTGACAGGAGTTTGGCAATTTCCGATAAGTGACCTCATTTTATTTTCATCACGAAATAAGATAAATTCATAACTTACCGTTTTATCATACTTATTATACGCCTCCAGAATCTCATTCTCATCTACATGAATCTTATTTAAGATAAGGTTATCATAGAGCACGCCTCTCGGTTGTGTTACTATTGTTTTTGACATTATATTAACTGTATCATTAACCTTGACCGTTTTATCCAGGCCGATTCTATATGCATCTGTAAGAAAGTACATGCTATCTTTGATTTGATCAATCCAGGATTCCATACTATCGGCCGGGACAGTTCCAATATTGTTTTTACGGTATTCTTTTAGAAATATTTTGATTTTATTCTTAAAGATATATTCAGGCAGGCTGAAGTATGGTGAACGTAATACATATTGGTCTGAAATCACACTTTTGCTCTCACCGAAAAGTGGAATGACATAAAAAAGGGAGAAAATAATAACAATTATTCCAGTAAATTTACTATGCTTTTTCATATGTATCAGCGCCCCAAAATCAAAATTATGTTTTATGGATTCCGGCTTAATTCTGGCTTAATTGTGCATTAGCCCACGCCCATCCACTCGCTGAAGTTATCGTTATACTAACATACATATACAATTGCGCCGGGTAATCAATGCCATTAAAAGATGTACCCTTGGATTGCCAGGCTTCAGACATTGTTGATACCGATGCAGTTCCATCTGTTCCCGGTACCGTTGCGCTGGCAGTTGTAGAATATCCTACGCTTCCCACAGCGTGGACTGAAGCAGAGCCGGTCCACACTCCAGTTCGCGAGTTATATACCATCTCTGAGCCGGAATCACTGCATATTCCGGAACGATACATATACAGAGGATTTGAGAAGGACGAACCAACAAAAACGAGACCGATGAGAGCCGTGACTAAAAAGATTTTCTTAAACATGGTGAAAACCTCCTTTTAACTGTTTGTTGTGATTTCAGGGCGCTGATACAGAAGCTAAAATATTTTAACAGTAATTAAGAAATATCTTGAGAATATTATAAGTTGAGCAATTATTCTGGAGTTTAAATTATATGATGAAGAGAATAAAACAATCACCCAAAAAGGGGATTTAAAGTTCCTCAAAAATTACTGATTTATGAGTTGATTATTGTTGTAAACTTCTTCTTTGTTGGTATATTGCTGGAAGATTATAACTTATTGATAATTAATGGGATGAGTTATTACAAATGGATTGTTCGATATTGAATTTCGTATGGAATATCCGACACAGAACGTCGCCCCGCTGGTTCGTTCGAAGGATTGTATTGACTGGGAAGTGTTCCTGCCCGAGCAGGAGACCCATCGGTGAGAAGGAACGGAAGATCCCTGCGGGCAGGAAGCCAAGCGATGTGGTGTTTATGTTTAAGGTGATGGTGCTCCAGTCATTGTATAATCTGAGCGACGACGCGGTGGAGTACCTGGTATATGTACGGTGCGGGCGGAATGACTTTGGCCGGGGAATAGCGGTGGATGCTTACGAGCATGACTATGTGTCAGGCTGTGTCAATAAATCCCCAATAAAAGCTACTTTCATTCTGATAAGCAGACGAAAATGATAATCATCTGACTGAAAACGCTTTGTCAATGTGTATCAATTTGTGTCAAACGGCTTCAGCTTGCAGGGTTGATGCCGTTTTTTTTCGATTTCTTTACGTTGAAAAGTAGGGAAAAAGCTTGTAATCAAACAGGAGAATGATATATTTTCTTAGGACTGATCAACCGGTTTCCACAATTTATATCGTTAGAGTTCCACGTTTGGATATTAAATCATGAACCTGACAACTTAAATATATGGAGTTGTTATCGCTCATGATTTTGATGTGGCAATGTTGGATAAAAATTATAGGAATAAATAAGTTGCGCAAATTACCCATTACGACTGTATTCTTTTTGTTTGTACTCGCGCTGGTATATTCAGGTATTCCGATTTCAAGCAAAGCCGAAACCAATAAACACGGTATTCAAACAAATCTTGCCAGGTCTGAAAAGCGTATTCTTCCCGATGATCCTGTACGGGATAAAAAGCTTCTTATGCTCACTGGCAATGACAGGCTAACCAGTGAGATTATCAGACAGCACTCACTCATTGTCGGCTCAAAAATGGTAGTAGTCAGCCGTCGTCCTGTTTACTCCTGGCTAGTGGAGCATGTTAAAATTTCGGCTGCCCTTTCCCGTATTTTCGGTAAAAAATACTATGTATCTCCAAGTTCTGTCTATGAATATCACGGGGATGACGGTGAAGGAATGACGATTGATTTCTACTCGGGTTACAGAGATTCCACCACTATGCTCCTTGTCGGAGAGGGAAGGATGAAACTTTTTCATATTACCTTTACCGGTTCGTTCATTAACTTCATGGAATACAGCAACCTTGACAATACCCATCTTTCCGCTCAAAACTGCATGTATGTTAAAGTAAACAATCCGGTCGCCCGTTTCGTCACAAATGTTGTTTTTGCAGTCTCCGATATCGAACGTGGAATTATGAGAAAGCTTCTCTCCCTGGATGATACTGTCTTCCAGATAATGAAAACGTTTATGAAGGATCCATATCTTTACCATATGCTCCAGAACCCGTACGATTTAACTCCAGCAGATGCATCGGATCTCGTCGTCAAAATGCGTGATGCTGTAATCAATGAATCCTCACCGGACGTAGCCTGTGAACTGGGGAAGCTGATTGAGCAGGCACGAATCGAGGTAGGATACCAAAAATCGAATTCAAGATGATTGCAAAATTTGATTCCGACCGTCCTCATTACTAAAATTCATCGTATTTAAACTACATCCTGTTTTGGAGTTGATTCATATTTCTATGTAAAAAGTTTGTTTGAATCTTCCGGCAGTATCATCTTGTATGCACCTGTTACAAAAAAACTTGTTATAGAACTTGAAAGTGACAATATTCATTTAGATTGAGCCTTTTGCAAAAGTCCCTATTTTAGAAGCAGCCCCCTTCCTGTCCTACGGACATCCTCCCCCCAGATGAGGGCAGGAAAAGACTGTGAAGCATCGACTTCCCTTGCCCCCGAAACGGGGGTAAACGAAGTTCCCGCAAAGCGGAAAGGGATAGAGGGTTAGGGGGCTTAAGTAAAAATATTTCCCATTATACAATAGTAAAACGACTTTTGCAAAAGGATAGATTGTAATAAGCTTTCACCCTCATGACTTTGACATGGGACATGTCGGGCAGTATCTTGCGTACTTTACTGCGGAGCGGTATTCTGTGGATACAAACGGTCCGGCAAACCGTAATGTACCTGCAAAACTCAATTCTTCAGGCCATCTGAGGCCACCATCCAAAGAGAGCGAGGAGGGACTATGAACGTACGGAACTGCAAAAGTATTGTTATCGCTATGGTAGTTTGTCTGGCCGGGCTGTCAGCGTCTACACTGTCATGGGGACAGGAGGAAATACGTCTTATAGTCCGCGGTGATGACATGGGCATGACCGAAGGATCCCTGGAAGCGTTTGAACTGGCATTCAATCATGGCATTCTTACCTCTGCCGCTATCCAGGTTCCGGCTCCCTGGTTCGAGGCAGCGGCCGCGCTCTGCCATAAAAATCCCGGATGGTGCGTCGGTGTACACCTCTGCCTTATTGGAGAATGGCAGGGTTACCGCTGGCGTCCCGTGCTTCCGTGGAACAAGGTTTCGACCC
>JBAYHX010000330.1:0-4111 GCA_041665965.1 Candidatus Latescibacterota bacterium | reverse complement strand
TTTTATACGTAAAGAAGAAGGCGAGTTATTAACTACAGCCCCCTATCCCTCTGTCCCTTTCCCCCGGAGGGGGCAAGGGAAGTCATTGCTCCACAGTCGATTCCTGCCCCCTCCGGGGGAAGGGTGTCCGAAGGACAGAAAGGGGGCTGCTTCCAACAATCTCGACTTTTGCAAATGGCTCAGTATTTTCTTCTATAATATATTGCGTTTTACTTTAATGCTGTAAAAAAAACTGAATATTCAGTATAAATTTCAGGTGATGCGCCCGGATAAACTTTGGAAAGGGAAACAATCGTAAGATTTTTATTTTGATTTTCAAAATTGTAACGAGTATACTACAAAAAACAGTATTAATTCAACATCTTTTCATAAAAAGGAGTATACAAAAATGGAACAAAAAAAACCTGTCAGCAGACGTACCATTATCAGCGGAATTGGCGTCATGGGTTCATGTGCGGCGCTTGGATCTTCCATCTTTCCCGCTCCCGCTATTTCGGCCCCACGATACGCTACCGCTTTTGCGCTTGTCGGGGATCGCTTCCACAACTCGGACTACATCCGGACTTCGCTCGGTAAAACCCTTGTGAAAGACGCCGGGCTGTCGATCGATTTCACCGACGAGGTAACCCTGCTCAACGCTGAAACTCTCAAACACTATAAAATGGTGATTGTATTCCGTGACGGTATGCTCTGGCCGGAAGGTTATCATGGATGGTTTGCCGGATATGATCCTTCCACCGGGCATAAAATCGAAAGCGTACCGCCGATTCCCCCACTGAACGGCGAAGCGAAAATGTGGATGCAGCCCGAACAGGGAAAAGCGCTCCGGGACTTTGTCGAACGGGGAGGCGCAGCTCTCTTTTACCACAATGTCAGCCATGTTTCCCTCTCGAATAAAGATTTTCGCGAGGTCGAAGGCGCCGTTTACACCGGGCACCCCGAGGTTAGGCCTTTCTGGGTGCGCATCACGAACAAAGAGCACCCGATAACCCGCGGGGTGAGCGATTTTCTGGTTACCGACGAGCAGCATTATGTCAAGTACGAGAAGGACCCGAAGTATGTTTTCATGAAAAGCGAGAATGCTGACGGAATTTCCTTCGGCGACCAGGGAACGTCCTGTGAGGCCGGTTGGGCATACGATTTCGGTAAAGGAAGAGCTTGCTTCATGGGACCCGGTCATATGATCTCTGCAATGTGGAATCCTGAATATGAGAAACTGCAGAAGAACGCGGTAAACTGGTTGATGAAAAAAGCATAGAAAAGCCATAAGGGAGCTGTAATGAAAACTTTTTCAGCATCTGTCCATACTATTGCTGCATCAATACTGGCAATAAGCTTGTTTCTTACGGCTCCGAGTGTCGCAGCACCCGGCTTTTGGGCGTATGCGGCCGAAACGACAACTCTGACCGAAACCAACAGCCGTCTGATGCTGACATTCGGTTCTCCGGACAGCGGTTTCCCGCTCGACAGTATCTATGACACAAAAGAGCGGCGGACGATGTCCAAACCGGGGCTGCCGTTATGGTCGGTCGAATTGCAGCACTCTTCCGGAAAAAAACTCGCACTGACAAGCACCCGGTGCGGCCGAGGGGATATCGACAGGCAGGGTCCTTCGCTCATGACACTGACCTGGTCGCTCGACGAGGTTCTCGAGCGCACTGTTCCCGCCGGCAAGGATAGTCCGGCGCAGCAGCTTCGTGCGGTGTGTTCAATCCAGACTGTTGGTAACCGCGCCCTCATGAAGCTCAGACTGTACAACCATACAACGACATGGTCGATCAGGAGCGTTGTATTCCCTTCGCTCGAACTTGTGCAGCTCGGAGTGTCCGACGAGAACGATGCGTTTGTGTTTCCTTTCGCCGCGGGGAAAATTGTCAGACAGCCTTTGAAAAAGGCATTCTCGTTTGGCGGGGAGCAGGCAAATCCCAGCAAGGACCGCACAGGAAGGTACGCTAACCCGTGGACTACCATGCAGTTCTGCTCATACTGGGATGACCGCGGCGGTCTGTATATAGCGGCGGAAGATCCCCTGGCGAGTGTGAAATACATAAACGCTCAGCCCTCGCCCGATAAATCTTCGCTGCATGTTTCAGTCACCTGGCCTGCTGAAAACACAGGCGTTCCCGGAAACGATTTCGAACACCCCGGCTCGATTGCAATTGAGCTCTTCGACGGCGACTGGTTCGATGCCGCAAAAATCTACCGGCGGTGGGTAATGAGAGAAGCCCGCTGGTGGCCGTCAATGGGATCGGAAGGGCGGGTCGATACGCCGAAATGGATGAAAGAGAACGCCGTGTGGGTTATAACAAGTCTCAGCGCAGAATCCATCGACAAAACAATCAAATTTGCGGATTTCATGAAAGTTCCCACCGCGGTGCATCTCTACAACTGGCACCAGATTCCCTTCGACAATCAGTATCCGCATTATTTCCCGGCAAAGAGCGGGTTCCGTGAGGGCATCACAAAACTCCATAAAGCCGGAATTCGGGTCATGCCTTACATCAATGCGCGGCTTTGGGACAAGGATACCGAGGATTTCCCGACTGTCGCGCTCCCCGCTGCAACGAAAATGGAAGGCGGCGGCTATTACATCGAAACCTACGGTTCGCCGGTGGAACTTGTTCCGATGTGTCCGACTACCGATCTCTGGACGAACACGATGAAAACCCTCGTCATGAATCTTGTCAGCCCGGAAATCGATGTGGACGGCGTCTATCTCGACCAGGTTTCCGCCATGTCCCCTGCGTTGTGTTTTGATCCCTCCCACGGCCATCCGCTCGGCGGCGGGCATTGGTGGACTGTCGACGGTTACTGGCCGATGATCGAAGGCATACAGAAAAACCTCGCCGCGAAATTCCCCGATAAGATGCTTACCTCCGAGTGCAACGCCGAACCCTATATCCACTGTTTCGACGGGTACCTTACCTGGCACTACGAATTCAATGACATGGTGCCGCTGTTTTCGGCTGTCTACGGCGGCGCGATCCAGCAGTTCGGACGGGCTTACTCCGGCAATGACAAGGCAGCACACCTCATGCGCATCGGGCAATCTCTTGTGTTCGGCGAGCAGCTTGGATGGATCGATCCGGGGATCATCGACCAGAAAGAAACAGCCGAATTCCTGCGCGATGCGTCTCAACTCAGGCATCGGCTTGTGCCGTTTCTCTCGGAGGGCGAGATGATGAGGCCGCCCGAGTTGATCGGGAATATCCCCCAGATCACCACAGAATGGGCATGGGCGGAAGAGGAAAAGAAGGTTACCGATTCAGCGGTTCAGCGCGGCGCATGGCGGTCGCCGGACGGCCGTGTTGCATTCATCTTCGCCAATATTACCGGCGAGAAAGCATCGTTCACCTGGCAGATCGACCCCCTCCGATACGGATTCGGGAAAGAAAGCCTGAATGTTGAAACGGTTGGCGGCGCGGCCGGGAATCTCACAATCAAAACCGTAAAAAAAATTCCGGTGACACTTGCCGGGCGTGAGATAACCGCATATATCGTTTCACCGGCCGGCAAATAATAAAGGCCGATACCATTCGATTACGATTACTCAATATCGGACAAAAAAAACCGGAACGTTTAAGGATAAAACGTTCCGGTTTTTTTAATCTCGCAGGGTCGAATTCCCCGCCTCTTGAAGCGGATGGACAAGATGCTCAATTGGTTAAAATCCCCCCAGCCTAAGGCATCCCCCCTTATTGCACCTCACTCTTACTGAGTATGAGCGGGTACCCTGCAAGGGGGTAACCGACACCAGCGTCAGAGAAAAGTATTTATTTTATCCTCCATAACCTGGAGGATGTCACCAAAGGTGACAGGGGGACCATCTTTATTTCTTTACCAGGTCCTCACGGATGGGGGAAAAGAAATCCAGAAGCACCGAAGGCTCCTCGAATGTCCAGGCGTTGTGCACGACGCCGATAGGGGCTCGGTAGAAATCCCCCGGCAAAAGAGTCCGCACATCATCGCCCACTTTGAAACCCATCTTCCCACTGACCAGATACCCCATCTGCTCTTGAATGTCATGCTTGTGCGGCGGGAAAACCTTGTCCGGAGGGAAATGATAAACAACAACCTGAATATTTTCGGCAGTATAGATGCACCGGCGGAC
>JBAYHX010000329.1:0-4144 GCA_041665965.1 Candidatus Latescibacterota bacterium | reverse complement strand
GAATACCGAATTGACCCCCGGCATTCATCGCGTATTTTGGGACGGCCACGATGATCTTGGTAAACCTGTATCCTCGGGTATTTATCTATCAAGGCTGCAGATGGGCGGCAAGTCGCTTGCAGGCCGGATGCTCCTTATGAAATAATCACGATCCTCTCAACATATCCTCCAGAAGGATCGATGAAGAGGCGCTCGAAAGGGCGCCTCTTTTTCCATTTGATTTGCCCCCATAATTTTCCTATCTTTCAATATAATATGCTTTTTTATTTACCCATGTCAGGAACCATGAAGTGATAAAGAATTTCAGGAGGTTCGTATGATTTCCCTTGACGGGCTGCGTGAGCAGTTTCTCCGTAATGTTGACGCTGTAAAGTCCATGAAAGATCTTGAAGCAGTTCAAATACTTTACCTCGGAAGAAAAGGGCTATTGGCGGAGTTCCGCAAGAATATTGATTTCAAGAGCTTGAGTGAAGAGGAAAAGGGCGCGCTCGGCAAGGGCTTCAACGATATTAAAATTCTTATGGAAAATACCCTCGATGAGGTGAAGAGCACGCTGGATTCCGGGGCGGCTATGGAAGCACATCAGATCGACCTTACCCTGCCCGGTTCCGGACAGTCGCTCGGCTCTCTCCATCCGATCACTCTTGTACAGATGGAACTTGAAAACATTTTCATGAGTATGGGATTCGCAATAGAAACCGGTTTCGATGTCGAAACGGAACACTATAATTTCGATGCGGTGAACATTCCCTTCGACCATCCCGCACGTGAAATGCAGGATACGTTCTGGCTTACAAACGGCATGCTCCTGAGGACTCATACATCGGCAAATCAGGTTCGCGCTCTTGAAAAATTCGGTGTTCCGATGAAAGCCATTTTTCCGGGCAGATGTTTCCGGTATGAAGCAATTGACGCTACCCACGAGAACACCTTTTACCAGATCGAGGGGCTGATGGTGGACCGTGACATTTCGGTCGCTCATCTGATCAGTGTCATGAAAACCCTGCTTACAGAAGTGTTCCACCGTGAGGTGGAAGTGCGTCTGAGGCCGGGATATTTTCCTTTTGTGGAACCCGGTTTCGAGCTTGATATCAAATGCCTTATCTGCGGCGGCGTCGGGTGTCGTTCGTGCAAGCAGGCCGGCTGGCTGGAGCTTCTCCCCTGCGGTCTGGTGCATCCGAATGTGCTTAAATTCGGGGGAGTTGACCCTGAGAAATGGAGCGGGTTTGCGTTCGGCCTTGGCCTGACCCGTCTGGCAATGATGAAATACCGGATCCCCGATACACGGCTTTTCAACTTGGGCGATATCAGGGTGCTGGAGCAGTTTCCCTCAGGAGTATAATAAAGATAAGGATGAAGGATGAATGATGGAAAAAAAGTGTCTGAACCGGTAAAACATCCGGAACGGATGACAATAAAATAAAGCGGGAACATCTTTAAAATATGATTTCTGACTTCTTATGGGATATTTGTTTATAGAGAAAGGGTAACGCTGGAATGAAACTTTCGCTCGAATGGATTGGACAGTATGTAGACCTTGCCGGCCTCTTACCAAAGGATATAGCTTATAAATTGACCATGTCCACCGCCGAAGTTGAGGATGTGGAGATTCTGAAACGTGCAGTGCATGGCATTGTGGTGGGTGAGATTATCGGAATTGAACCTGTCGATACCGGAGAAAGCGGCAAGGTCATGCAGTTAGTTTCTGTAAACACCGGTGCGGAAACGTTCGAAACCGTATGCGGCGCCCCCAATGTGAAAATTGGCATGAAATCTGCATTCGCCGGCCCTGGGGCTGTTATAGCCGATAATCATACAGTGAATGAACAAAAAGTTTTTGGAAGAATGAGCCGTGGTATTCTCTGCAGCTCCAAAGAACTTGGCTGGGGTGAATCTCATGTGGGGATTATGTCGTTTCCGGACAGCCTTCCTGCGGGTACCGAGCTGGCTTCCCTTGTTCCAGAATTTGACCATATCATCGAAATCGACAACAAAAGCGTCACCCACCGTCCCGATCTCTGGGGCCACTATGGTTTCGCGCGGGAGCTGGCTGCCATTTATGGACGTCCGCTCAAGCCTCTGGAAATTATTGATTTTTCGGAAGGGAATAACCTTCCCGCTTTTCCGCTCAGGATCGAAGATTTAGAGGGTTGCCCCGGATACTGCTGTCTGGATATCGAGGGGCTTTCTCCGGCGTTCTCTCCTGTGGATTTACAGTACCGTCTGCTGGCGGTGGGGCTCCGCCCCATCAACCTTCTCGTTGATCTGACCAATTATCTCATGTTAGAGCTTGGGCAGCCCATGCATGCGTTCGATGGCGGACGCGTTCGCGACATTATCGTTGCGCCGTTCGGGAAAACCGGCGTCTACATGACTCTTGACAGTGTCGAGCGGAAGATGATCCCCGAAGACCTTATGATATGCGACCATAACGGCCCCATTGCTTTGGCAGGTATTATGGGAGGCGAGGATTCAGAGGTAAAAGAGGGGACTTCAAGGATATTGCTTGAGAGCGCAAATTTCAATCCCGCACGCATCAGAAGGACCATGATCCGTCTTGGGCTGCGAACCGATGCAGGCATACGGTTCGAGAAGGGACAGCCGCCGTATCACATGGCTCTCTCCATAAGGCGTTTTGTTAAACTTCTCCGTAATGCCGGCCAGAAGGCCATACTCCGTTCGAAACTGACCTGCGAGGGTGAAACCGGTGAAAAAGGCCGTATTTTGTCTATGGAAAAAGCCAGCCTGAACCGTTCGATCGGCATGGTGATACCCGATGAGAGGGTAAAGAATATTCTTGTTTCGCTCGGATTCGAATGTGCGATCAATGATAAGGAAATTCTTTTGACAATTCCTCCGCACAGAAGTGTGCGCGATATCTCGATCCCACGGGATATTGTCGAGGAGGTGGCGCGTATCTATGGGTATGATAACATTAAACCATCCATGCCCAATGTGGAGATGAGGCCGTATGTCTTCAATACAAACCTTCAGAAACAGCATAAAATCCGTCGTTTCCTGAGCCAGGCAAAAGGATTTTCCGAGGTTCATACCTATAGCTGGTACGATGATATATGGCTGAAACAGATAGCTTACAATCCCGGAGAAACGCTGACACTGGTGAATCCCGCCGCTGAGAATAACGCCCGCATGCGAAGGGATATTCTTCCTAACCTGCTGGCGCTTGTAGAACTGAATGCAGCCCACCGTGACAGCGTATCGCTCTACGAAATGGGTAACGTATACCATCCTGTTTCCGAAAGTTTCCGCCAGGCCATGCACCTTGGCGGATTAGCATACCAGACAGATAAAATCGGAAATCTGCAGGACCTCTTCCTTCGCATAAAGGGTACTATAGAGGAATTATGCGTGTGTGCAAACGCAGGGATTCCCGAATTCAGACCATCCGACGAAACCGGGAAGCCCTGGATCGGAAAGGGCGCCTGTCTGAACGTTATGATCGGGGATACTCACATTGGGCAGATCGGTTTTATCACGGGAAATCTTCTGAACCTGTATGAACGGGGAACGCAGATCGTCTGGTTTGAGCTTCTGGTTGATCTCCTTGCCGGACAGGCTTTCCCGGATGTGGTTTATCAGGAGACGCCTGTATACCCCGGATCATGGATGGATTTCTCGATCCTTGCTGATACTGCCTTGAATTATTCCGGTCTGGCGGAAATCATACGGAAGTTTTCCCATCCGATACTGAAAAAGTGGAAATATCTCTATCTCTATAGCGGAAAAGGTCTGCCCGAAGGAAAACTTTCTTACACATTCCGTTTCTGGCTCGGGCTGAAAGACCGAACCCTTATCGGTGAGGATATGTCACTGTTCAGGGAGTCGTTTCTTCACTATCTGGAAGAAAATGGCCTTGTGTTGAGATAGAATGCAGGAAATAAGAATACGTCATAAGAAAGTATCCGGGAGACAGAATAAGCAGTTGCTTAGTGATACCGCGTCTTTGTCCCTTTGTCGTTTACTTTTTTATCCGCTATTTTATTATTCTATCATCGGTTCTGACCTTTTCTTTCATCCTTCTTTATGTATCTACATCCTTACTATTTTGAGTGGTGCATGAGTTCACGGTTCATTTCAATGATCACTTCATTACGAAATATGATTGTTTCACTCTTTCTTTGGG